>JAJZSH010000137.1 GCA_021822005.1 Deltaproteobacteria bacterium
GCAATTTCGTTCGAGAGCAAGGCGCGAGGAAGACGAAAAAGCGGAGCGTACATATGGTACGTGAGCATTTTTCGGCGACTGAGCAACGCAGCAATCGGGCGAAAGGGCCGTTTCCGGATGGGCACTAATCAAAGAGTTGCCAACGAATAACCGTCGCCGGTCGCTTTCGCTTCCTGCTGTAATCGCGGTTTTTTTGCGATTTCAACAATCATCGTTGTTCCGCAAAGATGATTTCCGGGGTGGAACGTGGACCTGCCGAGGCCTGGCCGCTGTGGGCCGCCGGAAAGACCTCAGTCCGGTCTTGACAAGCGGACAAAGATTCTTATTTTGTGTGTAACGTCAATAAATTTCGTGAAATCCACTTGTTACAGATTATTCTCAAAGGAGGTGCGTATGGCGATAGTACGATTTGCCGATCAGAAATTGTTCAGAAATCCCTGGGCCGATTTTGAAAGGATGCGGAGGGAGCTGGACGCGCTTTTTCAGGGGACAGGGGTGGAGTCCGGCGGACGGGTCGGGCCCACGGTTTTTCCGGCCTTGAACATCTCGGAAGACAGCGCCCATCTCTATGTGCGGGCCGAGATTCCAGGGGTGCCGTCCAGCGAGGTGGAAATCTCCATCGAGGGCGATACCCTGACCATCAGGGGAGAACGGAAAACTTGCGTAGCGGATGAAAAGCGGTCCTATCATCGCCGGGAGCTTGAGTGCGGCAGGTTCAGCCGGGCCATCACCCTGCCGACCAAGGTTCAGGTGGACAAGATCGAGGCAAAGGCGGCGAACGGCATTGTCACCATCACCCTGCCCAAGGCGGAAGCGGTAACACCCCGGCAGATCAAGGTGAATGTCGGCTGAGACTGCCACGATGGGGTGGGCGTTCGGGATTTTTATAAAGGAGCACGCGTATGACGGAAAAAGAAATGCAGATCCAGCAAAAACAGGAAGTGCAACAGGCGGGTGAACCCACCAAGCCGGAAAAACAGTATGTGCCCGCGGTGGATATCTTTGAAACCGCGGAGGCGGTGAATGTGCTGGCGGAGATGCCGGGGGTTGCCAGGAAAGGGGTTGAAATCGAGCTGGAGAATGAAACCCTGACCATTCGCGGCGTCGTGGTTCCAGAAGATCACGGGGAGGAAACCGTTCTCCTGCGCGAATTTGAGCCCGGCCATTACCTGCGCAAGTTCACGGTGGCCGAAACCATTGATCAGGAAAAGATCCAGGCCAGGATGGCCGATGGGGTTCTTACCCTGGTTCTGCCCAAGGTTGCGCCGGCCAAGCCGCGCAGGATTGAAGTGCGGGGAATCTGAACCGACCCAGGCGCGCCTGGTTGATTATGTGGAAAAGGCCATCCGGGGTGCGGGTGGCCTTTTGTGTTTGGACAACGGCAGTATCGTCTGGTTAGCACGTTGCAGTATGCAGAAAGTCCTCTCCCCCCACGCGGGGGAGCCTGGGCAAAGTAACCGGCAACACCGGGGCAAAGCTGGAATCAGACCTGTTCGATCTCGATGCATTTTTCCGGGCACATGGCAACGGCCCGTTCGAGAGACTCGCTGCACCTCACGGTGTCGGAGATGGACTCTGCTTTTTCCCGCGCCGTATTCATCCGAAAGACCTCCGGGCAGATGACCATGCAGGTTTCGCAACTGTTGCAGCGGTAGGTGTCGATGTTTACCCGGCAGTTCATGGGAAGCCTGAGATGTATGGTAGGGAGGGGCCTGGGGAGCGGAGTTGTGCGCTCCCCAGGCCCTGTGCGGGAAGCCGTTGGAACAAAATAACTCATCACCTGGATGGCAAGAACGGCATAGGGAGCCGTAACGGAATGGTTAAAAGAACAGCAGCGCCGCTTACGCTGCTGTTGACGGCGATGGTTATTCCGTAACGGCTCCTGACTCGCTTACTTGACGCCCTTGCTGTTCAGGTAGGGGCCGTATTTCTTGTCCGTTTCCATGATATGCTTGTCCAGCCAGTTCTTGAGGAAGTTCATCACCTCGATGCTGACCGTGCTTTTGCCGCTTTGCACCTCGCCGATGAGCGCCTTGACCTTGGCGGTCATCTTGTTGTGCTTGTCCTTGTGGTCCGCGGTTTCCGGGTAGGCATGGGTGTCAAAAAGTTTTTCCTCGACGGCGAAATGGCTCACGCAGTAGGCAGCCAGTTTGTTCAATACCGACATCAGGACATCCTTGCCCTTGCCTGCCAGCATGGCGTCATTCAAGTCGTTGATCATGGTGATGAGCTGTTTGTGCTGGTCATCGATTTGCCGGATGCCCACGGAGTACTTGTCCTGCCAGGTCAAAAGCGCCATTGTTGCCTCCTGTTCGAATGGTCATTGCGTTGACGAAGAAAATTGTGTCTGCGATCAGGATAGTACTTTTTGGGAATGTTTATCAAGTGTAAAAAATATTTTTCTGGAGGGCTGCCAAGATTGGGGAGTAATTCCAGTTCTCGATAAAAACGCGAATAATTATTGTATCCTGCAAACCAGCTTTTTAACGAGAAATGGATAAGAATTTGTCCGTAAAAAAAACAGAGGCCATTTCCGGAGGGGGGGAAATGGCCTCTGCGTGCCGCTTGTGGCGGCGAGGAGGAAGGAAGAAGAAACAAGGTGAAAAAAAGAAACCAAGGGGAGGAGGTTTCTGGTTTTTCACGTTGCCTTGTAATATTAAGACCTCCCCCCGCTGTAAAAGTTCCCAATTTTTTTGGAAAGAATCAAAAATCCTCAAAGTCATCGCCCATGGGGATGATATCCTCGGGCTTTGCTCCCTTTGCCGGGGGGTTCTTCGCCGCAGGGGGAAGGGCTTTTCTGGCCGGGGCCGTGAGTTTCCTGGCGCTGGTCAGAGCCGGAGCGGGGGGCCGTTTCAACTTTCTGGTCTCTGGCCGCGCTTTTGCCGGGCCTTCCGCGCCGCCCACCATTTCCAGCAGCTGCCCCACCGAGCCCTTCATCATCTCCGCCTGGGCGTTCAGCTCCTCGGAAGCCGAAGCGGATTCTTCCGCAGCCGCGGCGTTGCCCTGGGTCACGGTGTCGATCTCGTGGATGGCCTTGGTGACCTGGCTGATGGCGTTGGCCTGCTGGCTTGCCGCCCCGGCCATCTCCGTGATGATCGTGCCGATGCGGGTGGTGGATTCGGCGGCGACATTGAAGGATTCGCTGGTTTCCTTGACCAGGGCGCTGCCGGTGTTGACCTTGTGCACCGTGCCCTCGATGAGGTTGGCGGTGTTCTTCGCCGCCTCCGCCGCCCGCATGGCCAGATTCCGGACCTCATCGGCCACCACCGCGAATCCGGCCCCGGCCTCGCCGGCCCTGGCTGCCTCTACCGCGGCGTTCAAGGCCAGCAGATTGGTCTGGAAGGCGATCTCGTCGATGGTTTTCACGATCTTCTGGGTTTCGGCGCTGGCCGCCGAGATTTCCTGCATGGAGGTGGTGAGCTTTTTCATGGATTCGTCCGCATTCAGGATCACCGTGTTGGCCTCCTTCATCAGCTCGTCGGCCTGCCGGGCATTGTTCGCGTCCTGCATGATCATGGCCCCGACCTCTTCCAGGGAGGCGGAGGTTTCTTCCACCGCCGCGGCCTGCTGGGAAGCGCCTTCCGCCAGGGTCTGGCTGGAGGAGGAGACCTCGCCCGCCGCTGCGGCCACCTGCTCCGCCCCCTCATTGAGGGACTGGCTGACCTGCTTGAGGGTCGCGGAAATTCCCCGGCCAAGGAAAAAGGCCAGGGCCGCGCCGCCGACCATGGCGATGGCGCCCAGAACCAGGGCGAGCCAGCCCAGGAACCTGGCCTGGTCCTTGGCGGCAACCGTGCCTTGGTTTGCCGCGTCCTGGACGTTTTTATAGAGGTTTTCCAGAACCGGTTCCGCAGCCTTGGCTGCCTCCCGGAGCGTTGGTTCAAGGCCCATCCGCTCTCCCTCCGGAGTCGCGACTATGGTCTCAAAGTTTTTCTGATAGGTCTCCACCAGAGAGCGAGCTTTCCCGAGATCCTCGACCACCTTGGTCTTGTTTTCCTTCTTGGCCAGAGCCTCCATGGTGTCCAGATCGTCCTCAAGGTTGGCGAAGCTGTCTTTCTGCTCCTTGGCCTTGCCCGGGTTGCCGGTGAGGAGGAAGTCCTTTTCAAAGCGGCGGCACTTGTTGAGATCGGTCATGGCGGCGTTGGCGCGCACGGCAATGGCCATCTCAACCTCAAGGAGACCGGTGAAGGTGGAGGTGGCGGAGGAGAGGGCGAACTGGTAGATGCCCATGACCAAGGCGGTCAAGAGCAACACCACTGTAAAGCCACCGCCGATTTTTTTGCCTATTGTTGTCTGTTGTCTGGCCATCTCTCTCCTCCGCGCAGCGGATTAATCATGGGAAACTTGTGGTAATTACTTGAACACCCAACAGCCTATAGAAAAAAAAGGATCTGGCGTCAAGACTTGTTTGCGCGGGTCCGTCGCTTTTTTTGCACTGGAATCAATCGCGGCTGAGCACCCGGCCCAGGGTGGCATCCACGGCCAGGGCCTGCTGCATTCTGTCCTTGAGGAACGCTTCGCCCAGATACCGCCGGTTGTCCTCAATCACCGCGCAGAGCGCTTCGATATCGCCGGATTCGGCAAGTTTCGTGATTTTGCCGAGGTTTTCGGCAAAGCTTTCGACGATGCGGCACCCCTGGCCGCTGGTGGCCATGATCTCCGCGTAGGTGCGGGGGTTTTGCCCATGCACCCTGGCCATGGAGAGGATGGAGTAGAGCGAGGTCAGGGTGGCGTGGCTGCCGATGGCTTCCGGGGGAATGGCGTTGTCCTTGAGGGCCATGGCCAGAGCCACCGAGATGGAGGTGGGCAGCTTCTGGCTGACCCCCATCATCAGGTCGTGCCGGCCCGGCGCGTCGAGAGAGATCTTGGCCCCGTGCTTGTAGAGAAAGGCCTCGAACTCGCTGCTCAAAACCCCGCTCCGCGTCGTGCGAACCACCGAGGCGTTCTTGTCCTTCATCGTTGCGGCCTGCGGCCCCCACAGGTTATGGACCAGCAGCACCTCCACCCCCTCCTTGGTGTGGGTCAGGGCGGTGTGCAGCACGTTTTCCGCTTCGCCCGCCAGCAGGATCAGGGCCTGGTTTTCCGCAAGCAGCGGGCCGTATTCCGCCACCGCCGCAGGTGTTGCGCTGATGGGCACGCAGATCACCACCACGTCCACCTGGGGAATCATCTCTTCGGGCCGCAGCGCGCTCTTCCGGCCGGTGATCATGGTTTCGTAGCCTTCGCTCTTCAACCGCTCGGCAAACCAGAGACTCATGTCGCCGCTGCCGATAAAACCAAAGGTCTTGATGCGCTTGACCCGCATGTCCACCCTGGGGAAGCTGCCCAGCACCCGCACCGAGCCGGGCTCCTGGATGATCTGGTGCTCGATGCGGTCGATGGCCACGCGGACCCGCTCGTCGGAAAGATGCCCTTCAAACTCGATGAAGAATTGCAGCTTCTGGCTCTGGGGGTCGGTTTCCGTCTGCATGTCGATCAGGTTGATGCTGCGCTTGGTGAACTCGTTTAAAAGCTCCGCCAGGATGCCGACCCGGTCCTTGATCGGGGTGGTGACCAGGGTTGTTGCATCGTAACCGGTGCGGGGGGCCGGAGCCGGACCCAGCACCGCGTACCGGGTTCGGTTGTGGGGCACGATCTCCCTGGCGCGGATGGTCAGGCCGTAGGCGCGCAGCGCCGCTTCCGACTCGATGACCCCATGGCCGACAAGCCCCTGCTCCTTGATTTCGCGCACCGCTGCGTCCAGATCATGCACCGAGGTAAGGGTCGCCTCGGGATAGGCGCTGGTGATGTAGTCTTCACATTGCCGCAGCACCCCGCTCTTGCCGAGGAGCATGGTGACCGGTTCCGTGGCGGAAAGGCAGCCCAGGGAAAGATGGATGGGCAGGACGATGTTGTCCTGCCAGAAGCCCTTGTCCATGGCCTTGACCAACCGGCTGTATTCCTTGACCTGACCCTCGCGGGTATTGTAGACCGGCGCCAGGGCCAGGTCGGTCTCCTGCTCGGCAAAGGCCTTGAACACTGCGGCCAGATTCGGGAAAAGCCTGATTGTCGCGTCCGGGTTGTACCGGCGGGCCGCCTGCCAGGCGTGGGAGCCTTCCGGGCCGATGGTGGCTATGGAAACCATATGATGACCTGTAGGTTGCGTGGTTGATCTTGGCGCACCCGTGTTGGCGGGGCTTTTCTTCTTTTAGTGTGTTCGCAAGGGCTGGTCAATAGCTTTTCTCGGAGAGATGCTGCTGGAAACCGGAGATGCGGCGGGGCAGGGAAGGGCTGAAACGGTTGAAATGGCGGGCGGACAGGTAAAAGCGGAAGCCTTCAGACCACGGCCTGTGCCTGTGGCAGGGCGCTGGCGATCCGGCTCAGGACTTCCGCCGGGATGAACGGTTTGTCGATGTAGGAGGCGCAGCCGCGTTTGTGCAGCTGCCGGAGGAGTTCCTTATCGCCGTAGCCGGTGATGACCATGATGGGGATCGGGATGCCTGCTCCCTGGAGTTTGTCGATCAGGCCAAGGCCGTCCAGTTCCGGCATCTTGAAATCGGTGATGATCAGGCTGATGGGGCGGCTGGCTGGCTGTTGCCGGATCTTTTCATAGGCGTCCCGGCCATTGGTCGCCAGGATCACGCTGAAACCTGCCTGGCGCAAAACAAGATGCAGGGCCAGCCGGGTGTGTTTCTCGTCTTCCGCTATCAGAATCTGTGGGCTGGTCATGATTTGTGTCGGCAACGCCTGGGGCGTCAATGCCCCGCCTGTTTCTTCATTGTTTGCGCGAAGCTTTTTGCGATGCTGGGGGCGATGCGCCGCACGAAAACCTCGCCGGTGCCGGTAATGAAAAATATTTTGTATCCCTCTGTGCCTCCGGTTTTTTGCACGCCGGGATCAGATTTATAATCGGGAGGTCGGGGTAAGACAGCGAAAGAGAGGTCTGCAACATGGATGGGGCCAGCCTTGTGGGGGGAGGTTGTTGGATAGCGGCAACCGCCGCTGTTTCGCCGTGCTCCATGGGGTTGCTCCAGATCATTTTCTCGCCCTGCTGAAAGCCGACTTCCTGCCAAGCCCCCGAAGAGACTTGGCAGGAAGTCTTGGACCGGCGAGGGGGGGGGACCGATCCAAATGGCTACTTGTGTAAGGCCCGGTCGGGAAGGCCCGGTCGGGCCTGCAATTACGGACTTGTATCTTCTTTCCCTTTTTACGAGATCATCAATCTTTCAGTGGGTGTTTCCGGCGATCAGCTCGTAGGCGTCCGCTTCCGAATCCACCAGGGCGCCAAAGATAAGAGGCTGGGTCTGGTGGGCGCTTTCCGCCGACAGGATGCAGATCTGTTCGGCAAAGCCGTTGAGGCTGCGGATGGGGTTCACCCGCAAATCAATGACCGGAACGGTTCTGCCCCGGAAATTGATGATGCCCATGACCGTATCGTTGGCAAGGGGAAGGGCGGTTGCCGTCATCATGCCGAGGATCTCGGTGATCCGCAGCGAGCCGTGGGCGTATGCTTCCCGATCAGGCATAAGCGTTGCCAGCGTGGGTTTCACTGCTGATGTTCCCATGGTCTCCCCTTCTGGTCAGGTGGAATTCGCTCCCGTGGTTCTTTCGGGGGTTGCTTCCTGCTTATGGAAGAAATGTGCCAGCCTGGAAAGAATTTGTCTAACCAACTGGTATCGCATGAAATATTTTTTTGTGCGATGGAGAGAAGGGATAAGGGGAGGTCAAGATATCTTTATGCCTGGGCTGGAGAAGGGAGAGGACAGGCAGCGGTATGGCGGCAATGAATGAATGTTGATGTGCGTCAATAAAAGTTGATGGAATAGCGGGGATTATTTTTTCCCGGGGGCGGTCACGG
>JAJZSH010000138.1 GCA_021822005.1 Deltaproteobacteria bacterium
AACGCAAGGTCTGCAGATGAAATCCTGGGGAGCATTGGCATTGTATTTCGCATGGGCAATTATGCCAATTTTAGCCAATATTTTCAGGTGGTTTCTCATGCAAAAAAACCTTAAACTAGTGCCATTCGGATGTGTCCCTCTAAAGAAGGAGGCCCAACAGAATAAGTAATTAAAGAGAAGCCTAGTTTTTCTGAGGGGGATGAGAATGTGATTTAATATTCTCATCCCCCTCATTTTGTTTGAAGTAATCATAGTCTTTGATCTTCACAGAAAACTAACCAACAAATAGGAGCATCGATTTTCCTTGGAATCGCGACCTCGAAATCCTCATCCAGGCTGCCGAGATAACCCGTTACCTGGAGGCGCAAGGCAGAAAAAATGAAACTGCGGACTGGCAATTTCTCCAGATCATTTGATGCGATACAGATTTTACTTGAAACCGCTCGGGTATAGGCCTCCGGCAAAATATCATTGCGGCGGCAGGCAAAGAACGATATACAAATGGAAATTTGTTTCTCCCTGTTTAACCTGACCATTAAATCCTAAATCTTGCAGCCAATTACCCGATGAGCGCACCCAGTTCCGATTCCGCATCCGTCTACGACGAAAGCAAGATCAAGACCCTCAGTTCCCTGGAGCATATCCGTTTGCGGCCCGGCATGTACATCGGCCGGCTCGGCAACGGGAGCCATCCGGACGACGGCATTTACATCCTCCTTAAAGAGGTGGTGGACAATGCGGTGGATGAGTTCATTATGGGGGTGGGCAAGCGGATCAACGTGGAGATCGGCGCGGACGGCGTGGTCAAGGTGCGGGATTTCGGGCGCGGCATCCCCCTGGGCAAGCTGGTTGAGTGCGTGAGCGTGATCAACACCGGGGCCAAGTACAACACCGAGGTCTTCCAGTTTTCCGTGGGATTGAACGGGGTGGGCACCAAGGCGGTCAACGCCCTGTCCGACCGTTTTGAGGTGACCTCCTTCCGCGACGGCAGGTTTGCCAGGGCCACCTTTGCCAACGGCGAGCTGGTCGGGGAAGAGCAGGGCGACACCGGCGAAAAGAACGGCACCCTGGTGTCCTTTCATCCGGACCCCGATGCCTTTGAAGGCTATTACTACATGCGGGAGTTCGTGCGCAAGCGGTTCTGGCGCTATGCCTACCTCAACGCCGGGCTCAAGATCTACTACGAAGGCGAGTGCTTTCATTCGGTCAACGGCCTGCTTGACCTGCTGGACAAGGAGATCGCCGAAACCCAGCTCTACGCGCCCATCCACGCCAAGGACGCCACCCTGGAATTCGCCTTTTCCCATACGGAAGGCTATGGCGAGACCTATTTCTCCTTTGTCAACGGCACCTATACCAACGAGGGCGGCACCCATCTTTCCGCCTTCCGCGAGGGGATCCTCAAGGGGGTCAACGACTTTTCCGGCAAGAAGTTCTCCGGCGAGGATGTGCGGGAAGGGGTGGTGGGCGCCATCGCGGTCAAGGTCAAGGATCCGATCTTTGAGTCGCAGACCAAGAACAAGCTTGGCAACACCGATGTCCGGGGCGATATCGTTAACAAGGTCAAGGACTTTGTCTGCGATTTTTTCTACAAGAACACCGAGCTGGCCGAGATTATCATCGACAAGATCCAGCAGAGCGCCAAGATCCGCAAGGAGCTCCAGCACGTGCGCAAGGAGGCCAAGGCCAAGGCCAAGAAGGTGGCGCTCAAGATCCCCCAGCTCAAGGACTGCAAGTACCATCCCAGCGCGGAAAAGCCCTCCGGCCCGGACCGCGAGAACATGCTTTTTCTCACCGAGGGCCAGTCCGCTTCCGGCTCCATTGTCAGCTCCCGCGACCCCATGACCCAGGCGGTCTTTTCCCTCAAGGGCAAGCCGATGAACGTCTACGGCCAGCCCCTGACCCTGTTGTACAAGAACGACGAAATGTACAACATGATGCGGACCCTGGACATCGAGGATTCGGTGGAAACCCTGCGTTACGACAAGGTGATCCTCGCTACGGACGCCGACGTGGACGGGCTGCATATACGAAACCTGCTGCTCACCTATTTCCTGCAGTTCTTCGAGGCCCTGGTCAAGCGGGGGCACATCTACATCCTGGAGACCCCCATTTTCCGGGTGCGGAACAAGGAGGAAACCATCTACTGCTACTCGGACAAGGAGCGGGAGGCGGCGGAAAAGAAGCTGGGCGGCAAGGGTAAGAAGGCGGTGGAGATTACCCGCTTCAAGGGGTTGGGCGAGATATCCCCCAAGGAGTTCAAGCAGTTCATCGGCCCGGACATGCGGCTCCAGCAGGTGAATATCGATACCTTGAGCGAGGTGCCCAGGCTGCTCTCTTTTTACATGGGCAAGAACACGCCCGAGCGGAAGGAATATATCATGGATCATCTGGTGGTCGTGTAATCATGGATACCTCCCATTACGGCGAGCTGCACAAGCTCTTTGACACCAATTTTCTGGATTATACCTCCTACGTCATCCGGGAACGGGCCATCCCCGACGTGGCCGACGGCCTGAAGCCGGTGCAGCGCCGCATCCTCCAGACCCTGTTCAACATGGACGACGGCCGCTTCCACAAGGTGGCCAATGTGGTGGGCGATTGCATGAAGCTCCACCCCCATGGCGACGCCTCCATCTTCTCCGCCCTGGTCAACCTGGCCAACAAGGGCTATCTCATCGACCGGCAGGGCAATTTCGGCAACATCTTCACCGGCGATCAGGCCTCCGCGGCCCGGTACATCGAATGCCGCCTCTCCCCCCTGGCCAGGGAGACCATGTTCAACAAGGACCTCACCGAGTTTACCGACTCCTATGACGGCAGGATGCAGGAGCCTGTTGCCCTGCCGGCGAAGATTCCCCTCTTGCTGATGCAGGGGGCCGAGGGTATCGCTGTGGGCATGGCCACCAAGATCATGCCCCATAATTTCTGCGAGCTGCTGGAGGCGCAGAAGAATATCCTCCGGGACGAGCCTTTTGTCCTGTATCCGGACTTTCTCCTCGGCGGGGCCATTGACGTTTCCGGCTACGAGGACGGCAATGGCCGCCTGCGCTGCCGGGCCCGCATCGAGGAGAAGAACGAGAAGACCATCACCATCAAGGATATCCCCTACGGCACCACCACCCAGTCCCTGATCGAGAGCGTGGAAAAGGCGGCGCGGGGCAACAAGCTCAAGATTTTAAGCATCAACGACTACACCGCCGAGGAGGTGGAGATCGAGATCAAGCTGGTCCGCGGCATCTACGCGGCAGACACCATCAAGGCCCTGTACGCCTTTACCGACTGCGAGATGCCGATCAGCCCGAACCTGACGGTGATCCAGAACAACAACCCGGCGGTGCTCACGGTGAGCGAGGTGCTGCGCCACAACACCGGGAAGCTGGTCCGTGACCTGGAGAAGGAGCTGACCATCGAGCATGGCCGGCTCAAGGAAAAGCTCCACGCCCACCTGCTGGAACAGATCTTCATCGAAGAGCGGCTCTACAAGCAGATCGAGGAGTGCAAAACCTACAAGGCGGTGGTCGAGACCATTGCTGCGGCCCTGCTGCCCTACCGGGACAAGCTGGTCCGCGAAGTGACCCATGACGACATCGAACGGCTGCTGGATATCCGGATCAAGCGCATCTCCCGCTACGACCTGGACAAGAAGAAAAAGGATATCAAGGAGGTCCGGGACAACATCAAGGCGGTGGAGAAGTATCTGCTGGACATGGTCGGGTACACCATCAATTATCTGGACGATCTCCTGACCCGCTATGGCCATCTCTACCCGCGCCGCACCGAGATCGCCACCTTCGGCGAGGTGGAGGTGCGCAAGGTTGCGCTCTCCAACCTGACCATGGGGTATGACCGGGAAACCGGCTTTCTCGGTCATCAGGTCAAAGCCAAGCCCGAGGATTCCTTCCCCTGTTCCGAATATGACAAGCTGCTGCTCATCTACCAGAACGGCATGTACAAGGTCATCAACGTGATCGACAAGCTCTTTGTCGGCCATGACGTGCTCTGGTTCGGCAAGGTCGAGGAAAAACGGGTTTTCAATATCCTCTACCGCGAGGGCAGCCAGAATCTCTGCTATGTCAAACGGTTCCAGAGTCCGAAATTCATTCTTGAAAAAGAATACCACCTCTTTCCGGCGCACAAGAATTCCTCCATCCTCTTCCTGAGCACCGGGGACGGGGGCAGGGTGCGGGTGCATCTCGCCCCGTCCAAGCGGGCCCGTCATAACTATGTGGATTGCAGCTTCAGCGAGGTTCTGATCAAGGGTGCGTCCGCGCTTGGGAAACGGGTTTCCGACCGCCCGGTGCGGCGGGTCGCCGAGCTGCCTTCCGAGAAGACGCCTGCCGGACCGCCGGAGGTGCAACCAACCCTTTTTCCGGCGAAAGAGGGTGAGGCCGCGCCCCAGGCTGCCAGTGCGCCGGTCGAGGTTCCGGGGCCTGCGGAAGGCGAGGCTCCCGAGATCGAGACATAATATGTCCGGAGGGCGGCAGGGTGCGAGGCCCTGCCGATACTGCCCCAGCAATCCCCATTCATTCCTCTGCTTTTTGCAAAATGTTTTTTCGTGCTTCGACACACTCAACACGAACGGAAAAAATATCAATTATTTCAGCGGCTCACCGTTTTTCCTGCCCCTCCGACAAGCTCGGGACTAAAACCCTTGCCGAAGGGGGCAACAGGGAACTTGCAAGAATCTCTCATTGTCCGTGACAAAAAAAATAAAAAAATTTCAGGGAGAAAACCGCTGGATATTGTTGGCTAATCCCCAGTGCTTAGGTATTATTTTAAATATTATATTGAAACTATCTGTTGTGTTTTTCTTTTTTTTCTATACATCATGAAGTGTGCTGTGGGGGTGTCGGGGTCTGCTCCCGGGATGTTTTGCTTGTCTTTTCAAGAGGCGTCTGGTATGTTCGCCCACCTCTTCGGGACAGGAAGAGGGGATACCACGGCAGCGGTCAGGGACGAGCGTTGGCTCTCGTGTCATGTGTTTGCACAGGTGGAGGACATATATGAACTGCCTTGCATCAAACCGTCCCCCGGACGTAACCCCAGAGCAGGAAAAAGTTGTGGCAGTAAAACAAAATGAAACCCCGATGTATTTCGGCAAGAAACCGGTCGATTCCGGGATGGTGCGGATGGTGTCCGGATTGTCCCTGGTCATGCTTTTCTTTCTCGTCGTCCTGTTGCTCCAGCCTTCCTCTGTATTTATCCGTTTTCCCCAACGGTTTCAGGCCGTTCCCACCATTGAAGTCCATTCCGCCGAGGATCTGCTGAGGCAGCTCAAGGCGAATAATCTATGGGAAGTGCAGGCATTTTCAGAAGTCCCCGCCGTCCTGGTCGGCAAGTTTCCGGGAGACCTGCCGACCCTTGATGCGGCCACCCAGAAAAAGGCTTTTCTCCACGCCCTCCTTCCCGCGGCGATGATCGCCCTGTCCGAGGTGGAGGCGGAACGGGCCGCCTTTGAGAAGATCCTGGCAAAGTTTGCCCCGCCACCCCGGCGTCTGGCCTTTGATCTGGACGCGGAAGATTATGGCCGACTTGTGGGATTGACCCAGAATGAGGTCTTTTTTTTGCAGAATCTCTGCCGGAAATACCGGGCCTATGAGGTAGCCGACCTGCGCCGCCGCATCAGCCCGGTGCCGGTGAGCCTGATCATGGCCCAGGGCGCCCTGGAATCAGCATGGGGCGGCTCCCGTTTTGCCCTGGAGGGGAACAATCTCTTCGGCATCCGAACCTGGAACAAGGCGGGGATTGTCTCTGCCGGGCGGGACGAGGGCAAGGCCCAGTCGTTCGCGGCATACGCCTCCCTGCTTGATTCCGTCCGCGCATATATCCTGATGATCAATCGGGTGCCCGCTTACAATGAGCTGCGGGAGATCCGGGAAGAAACCATGGATTCCCTTGCCCTGGCCAATGGCCTGCTCCAGTATTCCGAACGGGGAAGCGACTACGTTGCCGATCTGTCCCGGCTTCTCAAGAGCAATGAGCTACAGCTCTACGACCAGTGCGTTCTTGCCGGCAAGGGTGGTTTGCGGGGCAGGGTACGGCTTGCGAGCCTGGCAAATCTCCGGTAAAGAGCGTGTCAGACCACCGCCGATCTGAAGCTGTATGTGGGCGAGCAGATTGTCCATTTCACGGTCAGTATCGGCGTCACCAACCTCCGGAAAGAGGATACCGGCATTGAGGCTGCACTGAGAAGGGCGGACGAAGTCCTGTATCTTGCCAGGAACGGCGGGCGGAACAAGGTGGTTTGCGCCGGATAGCCGTTATGCGGCCCGGTTTTTCCGCCAGATCGGCAGGGAGGGGCTGAGTTTCTCAAAACGGCTGTCCTGGCCGATTGCCTCGCTGTTTTTGTGGTTGGCGATGAGGATGGCCCCTGTCTTCATGGTGTCTTCAATGAGCTTTTCAAAGCGCAGCTGCTGTTCCCGACCGGAAAATGGCCGGTAGTAGTAGATCACCCCGTACTCTCCGTAGCCCTCGTAAGTCCAGATATCAGCCTGGGCAATCCGTTCCTCGCCAATGAGCCTGGCCGCCACCCGGAAGGGATATTCATCCTTTTCAATGCCGTACACGTCAAAGCCGAACTGCTCGGCAATGAGCAGCACGTTGCCGATACCGCAGCCCACATCGAGGAGACGGGGCGGGGGGGCGGTTTTCTCCCGGTCAAGTCCGAGAAAGGCGCTGACAAAGCCGAGTTGGGCAAAGATCTGCCTGGTGTCCATGGCCACAAAGGGATATTCGCAGCCGGTGTCGTTGCGCGTTTCTCTGGCGGCATCCCGGCTGTAAAACCCGACAAACCGGTTGATGACGTTGAAAAAAATATCGTTTTCTTCGTTTTTCATGTGTTTTCAGCAAGAGGGTCGCAGGGGGAAGGGCGGGATCGAAAACCGTGTATACCACGGATTGCCGGGGAATTCCCCAGGAAAGTTATTTTTCGCGCCGGTTATGCCCTGTCTTGCGCCGGACCGCGCAGTTCTTCCATGCGTTCCAGGGCGCTGACCGCGGTTTGCGCCAGAAAAAGGGCGCCCGTGGGCAGCACCCGTTCGTCAAAGTCGAAGCGGGGGCTGTGGGCCGGGGCATCGTGCAGCTCGGTGTGTTTCGCGCCAAAGCGCACCAGGCAACCCGGAATCTTTTTCAGGAAAAAGGAAAAATCCTCCCCGCCCAGGCTGGGCAGGGGCTGGCCCTTTACCTTTTCGAACCCAACGATTCCCGCCGCCACCTCCGTGGCGATGCGGGCGGCGGCCGGATCGTTGATCACCGGCGGATATCCTTCCACCAAGGTGAAAAAGGTCTCCACCCGGTGCAGCTGTTCCATGGCCCGGGTCATCCGTTGCAGGCTGGCGATGCAGAGCGTGCGGATATCCGGATGGGTGGCGCGGACGGTGCCCTCAAGAACCACATGTGAGGCGATGACATTGGCCGCGCCGCCGCCATGGATGGCGCCTACGGTGATCACGGCGGGAAAGCAGGGATGGACCTCGCGGGCGACGATGGACTGGATGCTGGTGATGAGCTGGCCTGCCGCCAGGATGCTGTCCGGGGTTTCGTGGGGCTTGGCGGCATGGCCGCCCCGGCTGCGGATCTCCAGGGTGAATTCATCGGTAAAGGCAGAGATCAGCCCAGGCTGCACGACAATCTCGCCCAGTTCGTAGTTGCGGTCGATGTGGCCGGCAAAGATGGCTCCGACCCCATCCAGTGCGCCTTCGGCAATCATGCCCCTGGCGCCGCCGTCGCCTTCCTCGGCGGGCTGGAAGATGAGGGCCACCCTTCCTGGAAGGTCCGCCTCCTTTTCCTTAAGGAGCGCAGCCGCACCGAGGAG
>JAJZSH010000139.1 GCA_021822005.1 Deltaproteobacteria bacterium
CGGACCTCGCGTTTCTGATTCTGAGGCATTTTCCCGGACGGGAGCCGGCCAGGCGGAGACTGCGCGACAACGAATTCTATGCGCAGCGAAGAGAAATTGCCCTCTTGTTTGCCTATCGTCTTTGGTCGGACGGCGATCGTCCCGTGCTGCTGGAAAAAGCGACGCTTTTGGCCAGAACGGATGTGACGGCCAGGTTCCTGCTGACAGAACTGATGGTCTTTCTAAACGGCAAACGCATCGTGTGGCCTGGCTACACCACATTGCAAAACATCATTGGCGATGCGCTCTCCACCGAACGACAACGCCTGGAGCGACTGGTCGATGTCGCCCTGGACGATGCGGCGCGTACCGCGCTTCAAAAGCTCCTCGTTCGCGAGGACACGCTCTCCGAACTCTCGTCCATCCAACAGGACGCCAAACACTTCGGCTATCGCATAATGTTTTTGGAACGTCAGAAGCGCGACACCCTGGCGCCACTATACGTGATCGCGAAAGCTCTGTTGTCCAGCCTCGGCATCTCGCAATTAAACATCGCCTACTACGCCAGTCTCGCCAACTATTACACGATCTACGACTTACGCCGGTTCAAGCCAGGCCAGAGCTACTTGTATTTACTATGCTACGCCTGGCAGCGCTATCGGTTGCTTTCGGACAACCTGGTCTACGCCTTGGGTTATCACATGAAACAACTTGAAGACGCCTCCAAGGAGAGCGCCCAAAAGCAGGCCGCTCAGACTCAGGCCGAAAAGGATAAAGAGGCGCCACAGGTCGGTCGGCTGGTCTTGCTGTATGTGGACGATACCCTCGAAGACCCCACCCCCTTCGGTCTGGTGCGGCGCCAGGCTTTCGGGATAATGCCAAGGGAAAAGCTACTCATTATTGGCAGGCGCCTGTGCGAAAAACCCGTCAGTCAGTTGGATTTGCGCTGGCAGGCGGTGGATAAACAGGTCGGCCGCTGTACGAAAAATGTGCGTCCGCTCGCCATGGCTCTCGATTACGACAGTAATTCCGCCAACAGCCCCTGGCTCGCGGCACTGCGTTGGATGAAAAGCATATTCGCAAGCCGACAGCAGCTCTCACGAAGACCGCTCGACGAAATTCCGGAGAACACGATCCCAAAGCGCCTGCGCGCTTATCTGCTGAACTTCGATCAGGACGGCAATTCGGTAAGCCTTCGGGGGGAGCGTTACGAATTCTGGGTCTACCGGCAATTGCGCAAGCTGTCACCCCCGGATAAAGATGGACCCATCTGCATGGTTTTTTTGGACCCACCCCAAAATTGCATGATTTAGCGCGTCCGGGGTCCAAAGCGCCGGATTTTGAACCCACCCGGGACTGTGTAAATCAGAAACTTATTGGGCAATGGAACCTTTCCGTTCACGGTCCTTTGCGGGTCGGTATCGATTTTGGGGGACTGCCAAGTTTTTCGATCAATGTCCTCGACATTTATTTTCTTTGGTTCTGGTTCTTGTTCTTCACTCCTATTCTTCTTTAGTGACCGAGAAGGGAGGAGCACTGCAAGCGTACGCCAGTTCGCAAGCGGC
This sequence comes from Deltaproteobacteria bacterium, assembly GCA_021822005.1. Taxonomy (GTDB): domain Bacteria; phylum Desulfobacterota; class Desulfobulbia; order Desulfobulbales; family Desulfurivibrionaceae; genus Thiovibrio. The sequence goes on from JAJZSH010000139.1 coordinate 1,545, forward strand.
CTGGAGATGACAGCGCCGATGAGCGAGGCATGGGACAGGAATGATTTTTTCGTTGGGGGGAGAACTTTAAGCAAGCATCGGGTGCAGAGACGGCCTTTAACGTGCGCGGGAGCGCAGGGCCTTATCCGGGTCTAATCCGAGCCCGTCGCAGACCGCTCTGTGGACTGTGGCCGGGTCTTTTTCGAGCATGTCGTCTTCGGTTTTGAGCAGCCGTTGCGGCGACTGCAGGGGAGCCTCCGGCAGGGCCAGCACCTGGAAAAGGTGACCGTCGAAGGCGATGAGGTCCTTTTCGATAAGTCCGTTTCGGGCAAGGATGTAATCGTCGAGATGCACTTTTAACAGTGCACAGATTTTGTCATAGCTGTAGAACGATACGCCATTTCTGTCCCCGACCAGGACGAGGAAAAAATAGAGAAGCAACTCCTCGTGTGATAGACCCTGCCAGAAACCGCCCCTCAAGAACCGATGCTCGATAAAGGAAAAGCTGCCGCCTATACGGCGAACCCTTTCGGCAATAAGAGGGGCCTTCTCAATCATGATCGACCTCGGAGATAGCGTTTTTTGATTGCCGGTTGAGTTTTGCGGATTCATGCATTCTCCAACTGGGTCCGTCTATATTGATGATAATTGAGTGATGGACCATACGATCCACAAGGCATGTGGTGATTACAGGGTCTCCGAGGTAGTCGCCCAGTTCTTTGAAGTTGATGTTGGTTGTCAAGATTGTAGAAACCTTGCAGTAGCGGGCATCGATTACCTTGAAAAAAAGCGATGCGTTGCGACTCGACTCCTGTTCGAGCCGGTCGAACCCCACCTCGTCGATAAGCAGGATGTCGGGTCTGGTAAAATCTTTTAACTTTCGCTCGATTGTGCCGTCGCAAAGGGAGGCCATAAGGTCGCCAAGCATGGCGGATGCGGTGGTGTAGCGGCATCGGTAAAGCTTGCGGCACCCGAGCAAAAGCAGTGCTTTAGCGATATGGCTCTTGCCCGTTCCGGAGTTCCCGGCCAGGATCACCCCCTGCTTTCTTCCGACAAAAGAAAGGGTGGCAAGCTCCATGATTTGGCTTTTGTCCACCCCCTTTTGAAAGCCGAAGTCGAAGTCTTCCAGGAGTTTCCTTTCGGCCAGTTTGGCATCTTTGATCCTTCGTTGGATGCGCCCCTCGATACGGGCGCCGGCTTCGATGGCGAGGAGCCGCTCGATTACCAGGGAAACCGGTCGGCCCTCCGCTGCGGCACGACCGAGTTCGCCATCGAGGGCCTTTTCCATGTGGAAAAGTTTGAGCGTCCTGAGATAGTTTTTAATCGTCTTTAGCGTCTCGTCCACCAGAACCTCCGGCAAGCAGAGTTGAGTATTCCTCCAAGGGCCGCTGTTTGATTTCGGGGAGCGCCGAACGAAGGGCATCTCTTGCCTTGTCGTTTCGAATGGATTCCAGAGTCCGAGGATTTGCCCTGGCCGCAAGTATCCGCGAAACTGCGTTTGCGTCGAACGCCTGGTAGCGGGCGGCATGGGCAAGGGCTCCGTTTATGTCGTCGCAGTGGTATTTTTCTTTTAACTGGAGAATGAACCGGGCGTGGAACCCGCAATTGCGGGGCTGTTTCCTTTTGAGCCCGGTTAGAAAAAATTGTGCCCCCTCGCCCAGAGCCAGGAAAGACTCCCTTACCGGCTCAAGTCCGTAGCGCACCGAGGGTTTTCGGCGGTGGTCCGGATTTTCCAACTTTCGGATCGCTCCGAGCGGCAGCCTTTCGTGACGTGCTACCAGGTCGAACTCCTGGTTATAGATAAAGACCTCATTTTCGGTAGCCTTGAAGGTGAGGATGTCCGCGACGCACTCATAGGGTACGGAGTAGAGGTTGGTGTCAAACTCTATAAACCCGTCCACGGTACAGACCCGAAGGGCCACCTCCGAGCAGTCGTAAGGGTGGAGAGGCAGGGGCGTGAGTGCGCTTGCTTCCTGCTCCATAAAGAGTTCCAGTACGATACGGTTGGTGGTGTCGTGCAGGTGAGAGTCGGATTTTTCCCTCATCCACCACCTTGCAGTAGCCTTGAGGTCGTCCAGGTCTTGAAAGCGCCGTGCGTTTAGCAGATTATTTTCGACGAACTGGAACGGTCGTTCCACTTTGCCCTTCGTCCTGGCCCGGCGAACCCCCATCGGTTTGCACCAGTAGTGAGTTATGAAGGCGGCAAAGGCCGGGTTTATAACCGGGCGCCCCGCCTCCCACCTGAGTATGACCGTTTTTTCTCCGTCATAGAGACACTGCCTGGGAACTCCCCCGAAGTACTCGAACGCATCCCGGTGTCTGCGGATCATGGTGTGGAAGTCCCGGTGGAGGTTAAAATCGATAAACTGCCTTCGGGAAAACCCGAGGACATAGGAGAAACAAAGGACAGTCGTCTTCCCCTCGCGCTGGAATGGAATCGTGTAGGGGCTCCAGTCCATTTGGCCCTGGACACCCGGCTCCGTTTCGAAGCGAACAACGGGTTCTCGTTTGGGACGCCTGCGCATCGATCTCAGGCGGTCTCGCAAAATGGTGATGCCTCCCTGGTATCCTGCCGCGCGGAGCTCTTCAAACATACGAAGTCCGGTGATGTCGGGAAACTGCTCAAGCAGCGTTTGAATCCGGGGTGCAAAGGGATCGAGGCTGCTTTTGCGGCAGAGCTTTCGTTGCGGCCCATCGTTTGCTACATCCCGGTTTGCCTGGTTCCTGCGAAGGATTCGCCTCACAGTGTTTCGCCCGATCTTAAAGTGCTTGCAAAGAGCACGGATGCTCCAACCGCCGGCGCGCATGGCTACGATGTTAAGTTCAAGCTCCTGCCGATTGCCAACGTATAGCGGCATCAGAATGGCTCCTCTGCGACAAGTTTTTTGAGGCGCTCAAGAGTTGCTTCGACAAGCTGCGTAATGGATGAAGGCTGCTTTGGCGCAGATGCGAAAAGGCCCCGATCCAAGCCGCGGATAACGATATTGCAGGATTTTTCAAGCCTGGATATTGCGATCTCCAATGGTGGAATGGCCAGGTCCTTGTCTTTGGGTGTCCTGGGCGGAAGTCGATCATCGAGAATCTCCAAAGGAAGCCACAGGAGTTGATCTTGCTCGCATCGGGGCCGGTCGAGCAACGCGCTCACCAGTCGCCTTGTCTCACGGCTTGACAGATGGTGCTTGAGCACGCATTCCATTGCCTGCTTCTGGTTGCCGCGCGGCAACCGCACCAGTTCCCTGCCGTGGGTGGCGGCGATGAGCCCGAGCCGTATATTCTCCAGGACATCCTCGGCGAGTTTCTCCACCAAAGCGATCCGGCGGCAAACCCAACTCTTATCGCGTCCCAGCAGGACGGCGATCTCCACCTGATCGAGCTGATCTTCGCGATGGAGGGATTGTACGACCAGGGCCTCCTCGATGTCCCTTATCGAGTTGCCCTTGCGGTTAAATTGAACCATGGCGGTTTTGATGACACGGCCGTGGCCCTCGAGCACTCCGGCCCTGATAAACTCAACACCCAGATGCCGACAGGCTCGAAGCCGTTTGAAACCATCGACCATCTCATAGCGATTCTCGCCGGTACGGCTTACCATGGCCGGCGTCAACTGACCAAACCTTCTCATGGACTCTACCATATTCGCATCGGCGCGAGGATTGACCAGTCGGAGCCGTCCGTAAGTCTCGTCGACCTCCTCGGGGGGGATGTTCAAATATGCCGTTCCAATATTCTCGCTCATAATGGGGGAGTTTAGTCGCGCCCGATAGCCCGGGTCGATCGCCTCTTGAACGACCAAGGGGCATTGTCGACCAGATTAGCTCGTATTGACGGACACTTGCCTTCTCATCATCTCTTGAAAGCGCCGCAAGAGTTGTTGGGCGAGATATTCAATGATTACATAAGCTTGTGTACCCATCACCTCTTGAACGACCTCGGGGGGAAGTACCCCCCGGTGGCCACCTGCAGGCTTGGACCGACCCTGCTCTCGATTGCCACATACCCGGCCTTCCACCTGGCCTTTAACGTCTTCCAGCTTAAGGTGCAGGAAATCGGCCTTGAAGTAGGCGGAATTATCTTCGTTCCACTGCTTGCATTTTCTGCGATGCCACTCGCGCATGCAGGCCGCATCTCCGCATGTCTTTTGGCGATCCTTGAGTCGCGGGTCCGGTGCAAACCAACGCCTGCAGATACGGCATGGCCGTTTGCTCAGAGCGGCGGTGCTCTTCATCGCTGTTCTCCCCCTCATCCATAGACGGGGAAACTTTATTACGACAAGCCTGGATTCAGAAAGCCGCAGACGCCCGAAAGGTCATAAAAACGAAGAAAGTGGCGGAAGAAAATCTGAAGATCAAAATTCATTGCTGCTACGACGGCCGAATTGATCGGTTGGGTCCAAGGGCGGGTTCAAAAAACGGCGCTCACCCCGGCAGGCCTACAACGGTGAAAGGGTCCAGTTCCCGGTGCCCAGCGGGTCCAACTTTGACCGGGGGTAACACGCAAGCGTCTCGATGTCGGAGACATATACGTCGACGACAGTGTGCAACATCGGCTCTTTGCCGATGAACTGGTTGCCCCGGAACGGAAAGCTGAAGCGCTGAAGGAACTGGATATTCCCTGGCTGCGCCAGCCAATCGACGCCACCCTCGACGCATTGTTCGCCGAACTCGATACACTATGGCGATCTTTCGGTCGGGAACTACGTCTGGGAAAACTCAAGCATCTGGAATACGATCCGGTCAAGAAAACCCTTACATGGCATCGGCCCAAAGCCAATCGGGACGAAGCGCTGCAAAAGGGCTTCTATTCCAAGGTCACGGCATGCGATATTGCCGATGTCTTCCGCTTCGTTGACGAACAATGCTGCTTCCTGGAAGCAATGACGCCCTTGCAGCCACGCTATGCAAAGAAAATCGCCGATAAAGACAGTCTGATGGCGGTGATTATTGCTCAAGCCATGAATCACGGCAATCTCAAGATGGCGGAGACCGGCGATATCCCCTATTACGTCCTTGAGGCCACACACCAGCAACACTTGCGTCTGGCCACGCTGAAAGCGGCGAACGACCGGATCAGCAATTTTATCGCTCAGTTGCTCATTTTCCCGTACTACTCGTTCGATCTGGAAGTACTCTACGGCAGCGTCGACGGGCAAAAGTTCGGCGCAAGCGACCCGACGCTCAAGGCGCGCCATTCGCGCAAGTACTTTGGCAAGGATCGTGGCCTTGCCGCCTACTCGCTGCTGGCCAATCATGTGCCGCTGCAAACCGAACTGCTGGGCGCGAACCAACACGAAAGCTATTGGGTCTTCGACATTTGCTACAACAATACCTCGGACATCGTGCCAACAACAATCACCGGCGACATGCACAGCATGAACAAAGCGAACTTCTCCATCCTGCATTGGTTCGGCATGAAACTCGCGCCGCGCTTCACGGATCTGCAGGCGCAGTCGACTCCCTCGCGCCCATATCCCGCCCAGGATCGATAAGGTAGCGACTGTTCTGGGCATCCAGGGTGATCGCGACGCGCCGGGTCAGATCCTCCAAGTCCTCAATTACCGGCCCGCCCCTCACGTACCGGTCCATGTACTTCGCCACGGTCTTGCCCGACCGTGGGCCGGAAGCCTGACTCCTGGCTTGGTCGGGTTCAGGGTGAACTTGCCGAGGGCGAAAGTTGCGCCATATCGCGGTGCAAGAACGCCGGTCCCGCAGGGTCCACGGTGGTGGGATGGGGCCCCGGCCCCGGATGAGGGCAAAGCCATGCCGAAGATGCGCAAGAAGGCCGATCTGCCAAGCAAGGTCTGCATCACCTGCGGCCGCCCTTTTGCCTGGCGCAAGGCCTGGGCGCGGGATTGGGAAAGAGTGCTGCATTGCTCCGACCGCTGCAGGGCGGATGCGAAACGGCGCCGGATGGCAGAAGCCTAGATGAAACGCCTGCGCTTCGTTCTGGGCGACCAGCTGACCCGCGACCTGTCCTCCTTGCACGATATCGACCCCGCGCGCGATGTCGTTCTGATGGTCGAAGTGGCCGAGGAAGCGCGCCATGTCCGCCATCACAAGCAGAAGATCGCCTTCCTGCTTTCGGCGATGCGCCATTTCGCCGAAAGCCTGCGGGCCGAGGGGCTTGTGGTCGATTACATCCGCCTCGACGATCCGGGAAACACCCACGCCTTCACCTCGGAACTGGAGCGCGCGGTGGCACGCCATCGTCCGCAGGCGGTGATTGTCACCGAACCCGGCGAATGGCGCGTCTGGCAGATGATGCGTGCTTGGGTCC
>JAJZSH010000140.1 GCA_021822005.1 Deltaproteobacteria bacterium
CGAGCCATTATCGGCGGAAGGGGATGATGACTGGCAAGCGGCCTTGAAACTACGGGACACGGCACGCTGCCGGGTTCTGGCGCGACTTGGGGAACCCGATGCGGCCGCCTGAGGCGGGGAAAGGAATCGATATGGAAGTCCACAATGCCGACATCTGCTGTTTCATATCCTACGGAAACAGGGACAACTGGCCGGGACTATCTGGACGAAATCACAATGAAGTTTTCATGGGAAAACAGGAAGTTAAGTAAAAAATACCACGCATGAATTCCCCGACAGACTCCTACAGCTCGCTCCTGCCAACCCATTGCAGGATGGTGTTGATTCCCTCCGCCGTTGAAACCTTGGGAAAATAACCAAGATCGCGGGAGGCATTCTCGATGGAGAACCAATGGGACTTGGCCAGTTGCACGGCAAGGAAACGCGTCAGGCAGGGTTCTTCTTTTCTCTTAAAAAGGGTGCAAAAACCCTCCATGAGCATTCCCAGCAAATAAGCCTTATGAAATGAAATGCTCTGCTCGACAATGGGGACATCAAGGCGTCTGAAAAACTTATTGAGCCAATTCCAGAGATTGACCGGTTCACCCTGGGAGATAAAATACGGCTTCCCGGCTCCAGAGGCAGGGCCATGCAGATTCTTCGCCGCCAGGACAAAGGCGTCCGCGGCATTATCAATGTAGGTGACATCGACAAGATTGTGGCCATCCCCGATTCTCTTCAGCTGCCGGCATCTGGCCTGGCCCAGGAGGCGCGGGATAAGATTGGTGTCTCCCGGCCCCCAGACAAGGTGGGGACGCAGGGCTATGGTCTTCAGGGTGTCGGAGTTGGCCGAAAGGACCATTTTTTCGGCAATGGCCTTGCTCCGGACGTAGTCACAGAGAAAATTCCGGGCGTAGGGAGTGCGTTCGTTCACCCCGCACAGGTCGCCTTTCTGGTAAACAACCCCGGGCGTGCTGGCATAGACGAGGGCAGCAATGTTATTTTCGCGGCAGGCGTCTAAAACATTCCGGGTGCCGACGACATTGGTTCTGTAATACTCATTTTTGTCCCCCCAGATGCCGGTTTTGGAGGCAAGATGGATTACGGTGTCATAACCGGCCAGGGAATTTTTCAGGAAATCCGCATCGCCGATATCACCGGAAAAAAACCGAACGCCAAGGGCCTCTGCTTCGGGAAAAGCCCTCCGCGCGACAACGGCTGTTTCAAGGCCCTCACCCACGAGGCGTTGAACCAGCGCCCTGCCGATAAAGCCACTCCCGCCAAGCACCACAACACGCTGCATCCCCTCTCACCTTTTCGCAGAGATGAACACTGCCCCTGCACGGCTCCCCAACCGCCCCCCATGCAACACATAAGTTGATATACCCATTATCTGTAAAGTGCAAATAAAATTCGGCGAAAAGCTCCGGAAATGTAAGTCAACCTGCTGTTTTTCAAATTCTTTTCCTGAAGAATATCGGCATATCTCAGATCAATAAAAACACCTCAATTCACCGGCCGTACAGATCCTCAAATCTCTCGATATCGTCCTCCCCCAGATAGCTGCCGGTCTGGATCTCGATGATCTCCAGGGGAATGGTGCCGGGATTTTCCAGTCGGTGTTTTGCCCCAAGCGGGATATAGGTGGACTGATTTTCCGTTAAAATGATGGCCTGATCGCCATTGGTGATATGGGCCGTGCCTTTTACCACCACCCAGTGCTCGGCCCTGTGAAAATGCCGTTGCAGGGAGAGGATGGCGCCGGGATTCACCATGATCCGTTTCACCTGAAAACGTTCCCCGCAATCCACGCCTTCATAGGACCCCCATGGACGGAAGACCTTCTTGTGCAGCCGGACCTCCTCCCGCTTCTCCAGCTTCAGGCGCTTGACAATGGTCTTCACCTCCTGGGTCCGGTCCTTTGAGGCGACCAGCAGCGCGTCCTTGGTCTCGACAATGATCTGATTGCTGAGCCCGATTGCCGCGACAAGCCTGTCTCCGGCGTGGATATAAGAACCAGTCACATCCTCGGCCAGGACGTTGCCGATGAAGATGTTGCCTTTCCCGTCCTGCTCGCCGATCTCCCAGAGGGCTTCCCAGGAGCCCACATCGCTCCAGGAACAATCCAGGGGCACGACCACCGTATCCCGGACCCGCTCCATCACCGCATAATCAACGGAGTTGGCCGGGCTTGCGGAAAAGGCCCCGGAATCAAGGCGGGTAAAATCCAGGTCATGGGTGCGGGCGGCATAGGCCCTGGCCACGCAATCGGCCATGACCGGCTCAAACTCCTTGAGGGTCGCCAGGAATCCCGCCGCCTGAAAGAGAAACATCCCGCTGTTCCAGAGATAGCCTTCGTCCAGATACTGTCTGGCTTTTTCCAGGGAGGGCTTTTCCACAAAGCAGTCCACCGCGAAAACAGGCGGCTCCTCCCCGCCGAGCGCCTCCCCTTTTTTGATGTAGCCATATCCGGTATGCGGGCTCTGCGGGACAATGCCAAAGGTGACAGGATGCCCGTGCGCGGCGCAGGAAGCTCCCCTGGCCACGGCCTCGGCGAAATTTCCCTCGTTGCCGATGACATGGTCTGCCGGCAGGACAAGAAGGATCGCATCTTCATCCTGCCGGACAGCATCGAGGGCAGCAGCGGCAACAGCCGGGGCCGTATCCCGCCCCACAGGTTCGATGATGATCGTCGCGGCGGTGCCGATGGCGCGGACCTGCTCGGCCACCAGGAACCGGTGTTCTTCCGTGCAGACGACGATGGGCGCGGCAACCCCCTTCAACCCCTGGACCCGCAGCAGCGTGTTCTGGAGCATGGTCTTGTCGTCGACCAGGGGAAGAAGCTGCTTGGGATGGCACTCCCGGGACAAAGGCCACAACCGGGTGCCGGATCCTCCGGCAAGGATGACCGGAATAATGACCGCGTGTTCTCTCTTCATGAAATTGTTTTCCCCTTCAGGACCTGATTGTTTGCGCAATGATTTTCCCGTGAGTTTTTACTATGTTACACTACTCCATGTCAAGGGGCCAGAACATGAGCATTTTTGTTGCAATCGCAGATAAGCGCAGACTTCGATAAGCCGCGATTACAACAGTTGTCGCCGTGTACTTGTTTGTGTCAATCATCGGCAGAAATGCCGATGATTCGTGTCACGGACCGGTGTCTTCGTTCCCTTTTTACAAGACCTTCATTTTTTCATTATCCCTTGACCACGGGCACGCCTTTGTGTAGTCCTGAAGAAAGGGGAGCACCCCCGAATGAGGCAACCATGAGCGCATCTTCTAATAACAATATCCATGCCGTGGCCCCGGAAATCGTTCTTGAATTCCTGGCCCACACCCTTCCCTTTAACGAACTTGAGGCGGACACGCTGAGAAATCTGGCAAGCCGCTGTCTCATCGATTTTTTCCCGAAAGGAACCATTATCTTCAGACAGGACCAGACCCAGGTCCAGCATTTTTACCTCATCCAGAAAGGCGGGGTCAAAATCTATCTCAAGGACGAAGACGGAGTCGTTACCCTGAAGGATTTCCGCGGCGAAGGAGAACATTTCGGCGCCCTGCCCATTATCCAGGGGACCAACATGGCGAACCTCAACGTCGAGACCGTCGAGGACACCTTCTGTTTTCTCTTTCCAAGGGAGGCGTTTCTCAGCCTCATCCAGTCATCCCCCAAGGTCACCCATTACTTTCTGCGCAGCATGTCCGAAAAACTCGTGAAAACCGCCTATGCCCAGCTGCGGCAGCACAAGATAGCCCCGCGCACCGAAAGCGCCCTGTTTCTCTTCTCGGCCCAGGTTGGCGATATCGTCAAAGGCGCCCCGAAAACCATTGCCGCGACGGACAGCGTCCAGATGGCCGCAGCCCGGATGGCGGAGCTGCATATCGGCTCCCTGCTGGTCCACGACCAGGAGAAAAAGATCATCGGCATCATCACCGACAGGGATCTGCGCACCAAGGTGGTTGCGGCGGGACTCGACTACCAGACCCCGGTGGGCCGGATCATGGCCACGCCGCTCAAAACCATTCCCTCCCACCGGGTGTGTTTCGACGCCATGCTGCAGATGATGCACCTCTCCATCCACCATCTGGCCGTGGAGCAGCAGGGAGCCATCACCGGGGTGATCACCACCCACGACATCATGCTCCTGCAGGGCACCTCTCCCCTCTATCTGTTCCGGGAAATCGTGGCGCAACGGACCATCGAAGGGCTTTATCCCCTGGCCAGAAAGATCCCGGCCGTCATCCGCACCCTCATTGAGGAGGGGGCCAAGGCCAACAACATCACCCGGATGATCACGGTGCTCAACGACCACATCCTTGACCGCCTCCTCACCCTGCTTGTTGAAGAACTCGGCCCCCCGCCCCTGCCCTTCTGCTGGCTGGTCATGGGCAGCGAGGGCCGCAGGGAACAGACCTTCATCACCGATCAGGACAACGCCCTGCTCTATGCCCAGCCGGAAAACGAGGCGCAGGCCGATCTGGCAACGGCATATTTCAAGACCCTGGGAGAAAAGGCGATCGAACATCTGGTCGGCTGCGGCTATCCCCCCTGTCCGGGCGGGATCATGGCCTCCAATCCCAAATGGCGGCAGCCGGTCTCAGGCTGGCGCGGGTACTTTGATCACTGGCTGCAGAAGCCGGAGCCGCTTGAGGTCATGCATTCCGCCATCTTCTTTGACTTCCGGGCCGGATATGGCGACGCAACCCTGGCGGAGAACCTCAGGCAATACCTGGTGCGCAACGTGCCGCAGCAGGAGATTTTTCTGTTGCACCTTGCCCAGAACGCCCTGGAGGCGCGCCCGCCGCTTTCTTTTTTCCGCAACCTCATCGTGGAAAAGGACGGGGAGCACAAAAACTCCCTTGATCTCAAGAAAAAAGGGATTGCCCCTTTTGTCGATTTCGCCCGCCTCTTTGCCCTGAAACACGGAATCCCCGAAAACAACACCCTGGGCCGCCTCCAGGTTCTCCACGAGGACGGCCATCTTTCCCATGAGCTGTACAGCGAAACCGTGAAGGCCTATGAATTCCTCATGCAGCTGCGGCTTGTCCACCAGTTGCGGATGCTTGAGCAGCAACAGCCCCCGGACAACCACCTCAACCCCGCGGATCTCTCCGAGCTTGAAAAACAAACCCTCAAGGAGGCCTTCGAGGTGGTCCGCCGCCTGCAAAGCCATATCCGGCAGGAATACCGGCTGGGCGAGGGGTAGCGATGTCCTTTTTCTCCATCCCGGAGCTGTTCCGGCCTGCCCACCCCATGTTCGCCGAGAACAAACGGTACTTCAAATCGCTCGACCAGTTCCAGCCGGTGGAGGAATATGAGTTCGTGGTTTTTGACACCGAGCTGACCGGACTCCATGAGCGGCAGGATGAAATCGTCTCCATCGGCGCGGTGCGGATCAAACACATGCGAATCCTGGCCGGTGAAACCTTTTACGCCCAGGTGAAACCGGAAAAGCCGCTGCCCAAAAACAGCACCCTTGTCCACCGCATCACCCCGCAGCAATTGGAGGCTGCCCCGCCGCTTGAAGAGGTGCTTCCCCGCTTCATCGACTATTGCGGCAAGGCCCTCCTGGTCGGGCATTTTGTCGATCTGGACACCGCCTTCCTGAACCGCGCCTGCAAACGCCTCTTCGGTTCGCCCCTCCACAACCCCTGCATTGACACCCTGCGGCTTGCCCAGATCCACATGGAACGCTTCGGAGTCCCTTATCGGAACAAGATAGACGGCGGCCATTCATACAACCTCACCGAACTCAGCCGCCAATACGGGCTGCCTGCCTTTGTCCCCCACGACGCCCTGCAGGATGCCCTGCAAACCGCCTACCTTTTTCTTTTTCTCATCAAGAAATTCCAGGGAGAAGGGTACCGCACCCTGCGGGAAATCTTCCGCGCGGGCCAGGGTTCGCGCTGGGCGCTGTAATCCGCCAGACACTTCCTGCTGCCAGCAATGGCTCTTTCCCGAGCGCATAAAAAATGCCCAAAAAAGTTGACAGCCACCAGGACTCAGGGTATTTATACCTAGTTTCATCACGGCGCAGCCATGGCGCCACAACAGAGTAACCTATCGGAAATATTATTTTTTCAGGAAAAAATCCATTACCGCTGTCATACAAGCAACCCAAGGAGGCCGCAATGCAAAAAGACGTCCACAGTCTGCTCGAATCGAGTGAATTCAAATCCCTCGTGGCAAAACGGGCAAAAATCTCAATACTGCTGACGATCCTGCTCTTCTTATCCTACTACGGTTTTGTTCTCCTGATCGGCTACAACAAGCCCTTCCTGGCCCAGAAGCTCGACGAGGCAACGGCAACCACCCTGGGGATTCCCCTGGCCGTATCGGTCATCCTCGCCTCCTGGCTGCTCACCGTAATCTATGTTGTCTGGGCCAATGCCATTTACGACCCCGAGGTCAAAAGACTGCGGGCCAAGCTGTTCGGAAAATAAACGCCATTTCCTCCCCCTTACCATAATCCAAGGAGAGTTCACCATGCCACCAGTAACCGAACAGGCGGCGGGCGCCATCCAGACTACCCTGGGGACACCCACCGTGCCTTCCATTGTCTTCTTTTTGATCATCGTCGCCATCACCCTGATGATCACCTATTGGGCCGCCAAGCGCACCAAAACCACCAAGGAGTTTTACGCCGCCGGTCGCAGCGTCAGCGCCTTCCAGAATGGCCTGGCCCTGGCGGGCGACTACATGTCCGCCGCCTCCTTCCTGGGTATCGCCGGTATGGTCGCCCTCAAGGGCTACGACGGCATGATCTACGCGGTGGGCTGGCTGGTGGGCTGGCCGGCCCTGATGTTCCTCATCGCCGAGCCCCTGCGCAACCTGGGCAAGTTCACCTTTGCCGACGTGGTCGCCTTCCGGCTCAAACAGACCCCGGTGCGCATCGCCTCGGCCATCGGCGGCATCCTCACCGTGCTCTTCTACACCATCGCCCAGATGGTAGGTTCCGGCAGCCTGATCAAACTGATGTTCGGCATCCCCTATGAGTATGCGGAAATCATGGTCGGCTGCATCATGCTGGCCTATGTCCTCTTCGGCGGCATGCTGGCCACCACCTGGGTACAGATCATCAAGGCGGTCATGCTGCTCTGCGGTGTCTCCGCAATGATGCTCATGGTGCTGGCCAAGTTCAATTTCAACCCCGGCGACCTCTATGCCGCGGTGGCCACCCAGTATGGCCAGACAGCCCTTGAGCCGGGCGGGTTGATCACCAGCCCCATTGATGCGGTTTCCCTCGGCCTGGCCCTGATGTTCGGACTGCTCGGCCTGCCCCACATTTTGCAGCGCTTCTTCACCGTTCCCGACGCCAAGGCGGCCCGGATCTCCGTGCTCTACGCCACCGGCTTCATCGGCTATTTCTACATCATCATCCCCATTGTCGGTTTCGGCGCCGCGGCCCTCATCGGCCGTGAAGTCATCACCAATATCGACAAGGGCGGCAACATGGCCGCCCCCCTGCTGGCCGAGTTCCTCGGCGGCACCCCCTTCCTGGGCTTCATCGCCGCGGTGGCCTTCGCCACCATCCTGGCGGTTGTGGCCGGCCTGACCCTGGCTGCGGCATCCTCCTTTTCCCATGACATCTATGTCCATGTCATCAAAAAGGGCAGCGCCACCGAACAGGAAGAGGTACGAGCCAGCAAGATAGCCACCCTGCTGTTCGGTATTGTGGCGGTGGGTCTTGGCATCCTTTTCAAGGGACAGAACGTCGCCTTCATGGTGGGTCTCGCCTTTGCCATCGCCTGCAGCGCCAACTTCCCGGCCCTGATCCTGTCGATC
>JAJZSH010000141.1 GCA_021822005.1 Deltaproteobacteria bacterium
GTGCTCTTAAGATTTCTTACGCGAAGCAGACAGCCGTGCATGGCCTAACCGATGTGGATCTCCTTATCTCTTTAAAACCCGGGATGCCGGGAACCTTGAAAAAAATCTATGACGAGCTGTTTACCCTGGCCACCTTGCATGGCTGGAATCCCCGCCGCCGGAATGTTTCCATTGGTATTTCCATAAACGGCATGGAGCTCGATTTGATTCCCGGTCGAGCGCAAGCAGGCTATGAGAGCTATCATGACCTGTATTGGCTCAAGTCCGATTCCTTGCGGCAAACCAACCTGAATCTCCACGTGGATACTGTCGTCAAGTCACATCGCCTTCGTGAAATCCAGGCAGTCAAAATATGGCGGCACATCCACCAGCTTGACTGGCCTTCTTTATATGTTGAGCTTTTTGTTATTAACGCCCTGGCAGGAAGAAACACGGATTCCCTCGCTCATAACGTTCTTCGTGCGCTGGAGACGATAGGGGAAACCCTGGAGAGAACGTGCATCGTTGATCCAGCCAACCTCGACAATGTGCTTTCGCATGATCTGACGCCACAAGAGAAGAAGGGTATCGCAGATCAGGCAAAAAAATCAGCAGCTGAGCAGCACTGGGAAGACATTATCTGGTAGAGGCCTATGCCATTCCCTCCGATGAGATCACCACGGTCATCGAAACAGAAAACATCATCCCGCTCCTTGCGGAAAACAACTGCATCGCATATGATGGCGCAATCCTGCGGCTTGTTGAGCTCAACACCTTCTTTTACCCAAAAGCCTCCTCGACCCTGGCTGACACGAGCAATAAAGTTGTTGTGTGGTCTGCAAGCACCAGGGGGTCGGCCTGCTGGTCGACCGCATCCTGTCCCACCAGAAGATCGTGGCCAAGGAGTTTGGCGACGGGCGCAAAAAACTCCAAAAAATCAATGGCATCTGCGGATACACCATCATGGACAACGACGATAGTATCCTGATTGCCGATATCAAGGAAATTGCCGAGCATGCCGCATAGCATGCATGCTTCCACCCCAGGGCGCTCCCGGGGTTTTCCCCGGAAATCCCACTGCTGCAAGGCTGCCTTCACATGAACACCGTATTGATTGTTGACGATGAGCCGAACTACCTGATAGTCCTCTCCGAGTTGCTCCGCGAAGAAGGGCTCGGAGTTTTTACCGCCGGAAATGGGGAAGAGGCCCTCAAAATCCTGGGCGAGACCGACATTGACCTGGTGATTACCGACATGCGCATGCCGGGGCTTGATGGCCTGGGGCTGCTCAAGGCGGCAAAAGCCCTCAACCCGGATCTGCCCGTCATCATGGTCACCGCCTTCGGGGAGGTGGAAATGGCCGTGGCCGCCATGAAAGCCGGGGCCTTCAACTATCTCACCAAGCCCTTTAACAACGATGAGCTGGTGCTGAACACCACCAAGGCCCTGGAGCATTACGCCGTGCTCCGCGAAAACATGCGGCTCCGGGAGGAAATGCGCTCCCGCACCTCTTTTGCCAGCATGGTCGGCAAGAACCAGAAGATGCGGGCCATCTTCAACCTCATCGAAAAAGTGGCCCCGACCTCGACCTCGGTCCTGATCACCGGCGAGTCCGGCACCGGCAAGGAGCTGGTGGCCAGGGCCATCCATTGCAACAGCCCACGGGAAAAGGCCCCGTTCATCTCCCTCAACTGCGCGGGCCTCCCGGAAAATCTGCTGGAAAGCGAACTCTTCGGCCATGAAAAGGGCGCCTTTACCGGGGCCATCGCCCTGCGCAAGGGGAGGTTCGAACTGGCCGACACCGGCAGCCTTTTTCTCGACGAGGTCGGCGAGATGGCCATGCCGCTCCAGGCCAAACTGCTGCGCGTTCTCCAGGAACGCAGCTTTGAGCGGGTGGGAGGCAGCCAGACCCTGCGGGTTGATGTCCGGATCATCGCCGCGACCAACAGGGATCTCAAGGATGAGGTGGACAAGGGGCATTTCCGGGAAGATCTCTATTACCGGCTCAATGTGCTCCACATCCACCTCCCCCCCCTGCGGGAGCGCACCGATGACATCCCCATGCTGGTCGCCCATTTCGTCAGCAAATACGCCGGGCAGCTCAACAAGCCCAAGCTGGAGATCGCCACGGAAACCGTGCGGTTTCTCACGACCCTGCCCTGGGAAGGCAACATCCGGGAGCTGGAAAACACCATCGAACGGGCGGCCATTCTCTGCACCAGAAACCTGATCCGCCCGGAAGATGTGCAGCCCGAGACCCTGACCGGCAAAGAACCCCTGCAGTGGCTGAATGGCTTTGACATGGAGCAGGCGATCCCGGCCAATACCCCCCTGCCCGATGTGCTTGACGGCATTGAAAAGAAAATGATCCTCTCCGCCCTGAACAAGGCTAATTATGTCCAGACAAAAGCGGCGGACGCCCTGGGGATCACCAAGAGCCTGCTCCAGTACAAGATGAAAAAACACGGCATCCTTAAACGCTGACGTAGCTGTTTGGGGATTTAGGAGCCGTGCGAAAATAACTTGTACTATTCTGCCTCGCCTTTACGGCTCCTTATGCCGTCTTGGCAGGACTCGATGTTCAAGTTATTTTTGCTCAACGGCTTAGGCTGACGGCTGAAGACTGAAGTATACCAAAAAACCTTCAGCCTTCGGCCTATCCACCTGAGTAGTTACAAAATTTCACCCCACACCAGATTCCCGCGATGAGCTTTTCCTGCAAAAACTACGACTATAATGACGACAAGTGCCTGATGCTCAAACAGGACTGTATTCCCGGCCGACCTGGATGCGTGCTCGAAGGCCGGGTCGCCTTGAGTGAAGCCCTCACTGACCGGATCAAGGAGCTGGAGCAAAAAAAGGCCTCCGGCAAGACAGGGAAAAAATAACCGCCCCATGAAAGACAAGACCAGGGTGGCGGTTGTCGGTTGTGGCCCGGCCGGGCTCATGGCCGCCACCGTCTTAAGCGAAGCAGGCCTTCCGGTGGATATTTTCGAAACAAAGGGTTCGGCCGGCTGTAAATTCCTGGTTGCCGGTCGCGGCGGACTGAATCTCACCCATTCGGAACAAGCCGAGGCTTTTGCCAACCGATACGGGAACAACGCCGAAATCTTCAGAAAACTCCTTGCCGGTTTTTCGCCTGACGACCTGCGCGCCTGGTTGCGCGGACTCGGGGTGGAAACCTTTGTCGGCACCAGCGGCCGGGTATTCCCCAGAGACGCCACAGCCCCCGATATCCTGAAAATCTGGATTGAGACCCTGGGCAGGCGCGGGGTCGTCTTCCACTACCGGCATCGCTGGCAGGGGTTTGCCCAAACGGGCGCCCCGCTCTTTCTTACCGAGAACGGCGTGCTCCTCGAATTCCCGGCCAGGGGTGTGCTCCTTGCCCTGGGCGGGGCAAGCTGGCCCCAGACCGGCTCCGATGGAAGCTGGGCCGCGCTCCTCGCTGCCAGAGGCGTCCACCTTGAGCCATTCCGCCCGGCAAACTGCGGGGTTGAAGTGGCGTGGTCCGAGCATTTCCGAACCCGTTTCAGCGGCAAACCCCTCAAGAATCTTCTGCTCCGTTGCGGTGACCGGCAGGCCACCGGCGATGTGGTGGTGACCGCCCATGGCCTGGAAGGAGGGCCGGTCTATGCCTTGAGCGCCGTCATCCGCGACCTGCTGGAAAAAAACAGCCCGGTCCCCCTTTTTCTCGATCTCAAGCGAGATCTCCCCCTGGAACGCCTTAGGGAAAGGCTCGAGCGCCGGAGCGGCAAGGAAAGTCTCGCCAATTTCCTGCGCAAGGCCATACACCTCACCGGGCCAGCCTATTCCCTGCTCCGCGAAATCTGCTCCCCGGAAGAGCTGAGAAACCCGGCGGTTCTTGCCGGACACCTCAAGAAACTTCTGGTCCCCATCATCAACACCAGGCCTCTTGCCGAGGCAATTTCCTCCGCCGGGGGCGTTACCTTTCCGGAGGTGACCGCGGACCTCATGCTCCGTAAACTGCCGGGGGTATTCGTGGCCGGGGAAATGCTGGACTGGGAAGCGCCAACCGGCGGCTACCTGTTGCAGGGCGCCTTTACCACCGGATACCTTGCCGCCCAAGGCCTTCTGGAATGGCTGGGTCAGACACCCCGTCCACAACCGCCGGGTTGTTCCTCCCAGGATAGCTGACCGGCTTGGCTCTTGCCGCCTGTCGATTTCACCAGCTTTTCCCCGGCAAATAAACCCGCTGGATCATTTCTCCGCTTGCAATCAAAACAAATGTATCGGACAATCCATCCTGTTATAATCAGATGCCGTTGTGGTATAAAGAAAGACCAGGATACGCATATTCCCAGCCCTGAAAAAATAATTTTCGCACGGAAACTCGCCATGAAGATCACCATCACCTACTGCGCACAATGAAACTATCTGCCGCGGGCTTCCAGGCTGGAAGCCGAGCTGAAGAAACAATTCGCCGCCGAGGTTGAGCTGATCCCCGGTTCAGGCGGCATCTACGAGATCGTGGCCGACAGCCGCCTGATCTTTTCAAAACATGCGGCCGGTCGTTTTGCCGAGCCCGAAGAAATCATCAGCCTCATCCAGAGCCACGGGTAACAGAAAGGCCTCCCTGACGACCATGACCGCGCCACCGGAAACACCAGCGACCCTCACTCTCCTCGATGCCCAGGAAGCCAACGACCACCGCTGGCTGCTCACCGACAACACGACCTACACCCTGGGCCGGGTCGCCAACACCGATATCACGCTTCCCTACTCATGGGTATCGAGGAAACACGCCATGATCCAGAGGGAAGAAAATGGCCGTTTCAATCTCCTCGATCTGGGAAGCTCCAACGGCACTTTTCTCAATGGCCGGAAAATCCATACGCCCATCACCCTGCAGAACGGGGACTGCATCGGCATCGGCAGCACCCGTCTCCTGTTCCATCAGGATACGACCCCGCCCCGGCCATCGGCACCAACCGGCCCGGATCTCGATGAAATGACCGTGGCCTTTGTCCAGAAACAGGTCATCACCATCCTGATCTGCGATATCCATGAATTCACCAAACTGTCCGAAACCATGGGGGACCAGTGGGTTTCCCAGCTCCTCCAGCGCTGGACCGGAGGAGTAAGCAAGCTGGTGAGTAAACATGAGGGGATTGTCGATAAATTCATCGGTGACGCGGTCATGGCCCTGTGGGCAGGGCCAAATCTCCGGGACAACATCCACCAGGCCCTGAAAACCGCCATTGCCATCAACGTCTTCACCAGCAATCTCAGCCGGGAGATCCCGAATCTTCCCTGGCCTTTGCAGATCGGGGCGGCCCTCAATACCGGCGAGGCCATGCTGGGAAACCTTGCCCAGGACGGGCAGAACAACTATACCGTGGTCGGGGACGTGGTCAACGTGGCGTTTCGTCTGGAAAGCATGACCAACAGACAGGAGAATCTGGACCTTGTGATGGGCTGCGACGCCGCCGCGCACCTCCTTGAGCCTGAGACTTTTTTCAAAAAATACTCATTCCGGGTGAAGGGAAAACAGGAGGCGGTTGAAGCCTGTGGCTGCAGCTTCTCCCAGCTTTCAACCTATCTCGGACAGAACGCCGGGCTGCCCGGCGCCCTGTAACTGTAAACAGCGCCGCCCCGCCTGACCGAACTTTCGGCTGCAATGCAACGCCATGAAAATTCTGGAGAATTTGACGAGAACATGAACTCCGAATCCAGGAAGTTTATCCGGATTGTCACCGATTATCTCCTTGCGGAAGACCGGAAAATCGATTTCAACATCTATTTTTAGGAGGGAGGTCGGCTTGAGACAGCCACTTCCCTTCTCCTCCAGGCGACAAGGAGCAACGCAGCATGTGGTCATCAAAAGACGTGTATTATATCTCGGACAGCACCGGAATACTCGCAACAAATCTGGGCCAGGCCCTGATCTGCCAGTTTCCGGAAATCAATTTTCACGAAGAAAAATTTCCCTTTGTCCTCAACAGGGAAGAGGCGAAAAAGATCCTGGACTATATCCTGAAAAAATCCACTGGTCGTCGGCCCCTCATTTTCAGCACCATCATGACCAAGGAGATCCGCGCTGTTTTCGATTCCCCCGAGGTCGAGATTTTTGACGCCTTTGAAATATTCATGGAACGTCTGGAAGGCTGCCTTGAGGCAAAGGCCCTGGGCGTTCCCGGCTTTTCCCGGCATATCGACAACCTGACCATGGCCAAGCGGGTCGAGGCCATCCACTACTGCCTGGAACATGATGACGGGGTCAACACCCATGAGCTGGACGAGGCCGAGGTCATCCTGCTGGGGGTTTCCCGCTCGGGCAAGACCCCGGTCAGCGTGTATCTGGCAACCCAGATGGGGTTGAAATCGGCGAACTTCCCCCTCACCGCCGAGTATCTCAGGGAATACACCCTGCCGGAAGAAATAATCAGGAACAGAAAACGCACCATCGGCCTGACCACAACCCCTGAACTGCTCCACAATGTCCGGGAAAAACGGTACGCGGACAGCAACTATGCCAAACGCTCCACCTGCATCGAAGAGATCCAGACTGCCGAAACCATCTTTCACAACCACCATATCCCCATTGTTTCCACGGCGGGCAAATCCATAGAGGAGATTGCCACCCAGGTTTCCCAGGAGCTGGGCCTTTCAAGAAAACCGGCCTCGTTGAACGAACGCTCCTGATGTTTCGTTGGCAGCGAACCCGCCCCTGGGCATATTTTTTCCCTGAGCCGTTTTTCATATGCCGCCCGGCCAGGCATCATGGTATGGTGCTCCGGACAACAGAGCTTCTCAACCTGCCTGGCCCGAGGTTTCCCTTACACTACCAGCCATCCGAGGTTTTTTCTTGGCGCCATTATTTTTCACCGTATTCCTGCTGCTGTTGGGCTGTCTCCTGCCGGATAACGCCCTGGCCTTTCAGCCCCATGCCTATTCAGGGCTGTACATCCATCAGCTCGCCCACTTTTTCCTGATTGTCTCCCTTTTCTTTTTTGCCGTAAAAGCCCGCCAGACCCGCCTCGCTTCCCTCAAGGCCTGGCAATACATCATCTCCGGAACCTGGCTCCTCATGCTCTGGAGCGCCACCACCATGGTGGGACATTGGCTCGACCTGCACCTGGACGAGGACACCCTGTTCCTGACGCCCGGAGCAGAAATCCCCCTGCTCCGCCTGGATGGCTGGCAAGAAGCTCTCTATTTCATTTTTAAACTGGACCACCTTATTGCCGTGCCGGCCATGTTTCTCTTTTATCGCGGCCTCAAGCTGCTCCGGGAGGAGCAATCGCGAAAAACTCCCACCCGGCAAGGCCTGCCATGACTACCATCACCATGCTCCCGGTCTGGCTTGTTGACTTTGGCGGAGCCTTAGCCCTCATCATTCTTTCAGGGCTATGCCTCAACCACGCCCTGGCCCTGGCCCGGGCGGACCGGGAAAGCCCTCTGGTCATCTTTCTCCTCTGGTTCTGCGGAGCGCTGTTCGTCTTCTCCCTGTCACGCTCCCCCGGACACATCCTCAAACATATTTTTGCCTTTGCCGGCAGGGGAGATCTCTGGCTGCCGCTGGAACCTTACAGCGGCTCATTCAACAGCATGGCCTTCATTGTCATCGCCTCGGTAACCCTTTTTTTCAACCGGATCGAAACCATCATGGAACAGATGGTGCGGGACCGCGAGAAGATCGAAAAAAACACCCAGGAACTCTTCCGCCTGAACAAGGAGATCGAGGCGGTCATCGCGGAGCGGACCAGGGCGGGCATGGCCCTGCGCATCGCCCATGAGGTGCGCAACCCGGTCACCATCATC
>JAJZSH010000142.1 GCA_021822005.1 Deltaproteobacteria bacterium
TTCCGATCTATCGGGATATCCGCCGCATTGACCACGCCGAGCAGCAGGCTCAGCACCACGATCTGCCATACCTGCACCACCCCGGCCATGACCACCGTCGCCAGGAATGCCGCCTGCACCATGGCCAGGGTCTGGGTTGCGAGCAGGAGGCGACGGCGATCCCAGCGGTCGGCCAGCACCCCGGCCACCGGCGAGATGACAAAGGTCGGAATCTGGCTGGTGAAACCGACCACCCCCAGCAGCAGGGCCGAGCCGGTCAGGCGATAGACGAGCCAGTTCATGGCGACCTGCTGCATCCAGGTCCCCAGCAGCGAGACGCCCTGTCCGGCCACAAAAAGGCGGTAATTGCGGGACCGCAGGGCGCGGAAAAGATGGCGGGTACGGGAGGTGGTCATCCGAGCGGTTTCCAGAAAGAACGATCACCGTGAGCAGATCTCGGCGCTGGACGCAAAAAACCCGCTGCCTTTCCGGCAAGCGGGTTTTTTGCTGCGACGAAACTCTTTCGGCATTCAGGTGGTCGAGGTCGGAGTCGAACAACATCTGCAATAGTTTGAATTTGCGCCATAATCAAAAGTAGACATTTCAGAGAGGCCCCCAAGAAGGCCCCCAAATTTGAAGGCTGGCCTCCTTTTCGCCATCTCGATCTCCACGGAATCAGCGCAACAACTATCCGGCCTCCCCGCCAAAGTACCATGATCCCCCAAGGCCCACCACCGTTTTTGCGCATCGTGCCCCACTGGCCACGTCGAAACCCCAAAAGCAAAACCCAAAAATATGTGGTGCCCCAAAGGTCACAAAGGTCATAAGGTCACAACACGTTGTAATAAAAAGATTTTTCCTGATGACCTTTGCGTGACCTTGCAGTGACCTTTGGAGGCAAACCGTCAAGAAAATGGCGGGAAACATTGCGCAACAACTTGGAACAACGTGGTTTTCATTGTTTCACCGGATTCCCGAAATTCAAATGGGCGGCTCCGCTGCGGCGCGAAATCCCCGCAGGGCGCAACACTTGGAAGGACCCGTACCCCTATCACTGCACAATCTCCGCAGTATTCAGATTATTCCACGATTCCACGGCCTGATGGACTTTCGGCGGGCGGTCGCGCCGGGGGGCCTGGACCCTTGCGCAATTGACCTCGTGGAAGGACCCGCGAGCGCTGTTGTGACTTTACGCGGGTCGGTGATGTGATGGGGGGCGGGGAGGAAAGGCAAGACAGGGAAGAAACAGCCCAGGGTGAGGCACAGGTACCTTTGCCCCACCTGCAAGCACTGTGGGCCACTACTATGGCGTATCTACGTCGCCGGCCTCTTCTTCCTCCGCCCCAAGCAGGGCCAGAATTTCGCGCCGTTGCCGCTCCGCATCCCGGATGGTACGCTATACGGCTTTCAGTGCGCCTTGCAGGAAAATAACCTTGGCGGTCACGGTCTTCTTCTGTGGCTCTGGTCTCTCGCTATCCATCTGTTCACCTCACATTAGAATGGTTCTTGGCCGCCGGTCACGGCCTGGCCCTGCTTGTAAAAGGTCACGAATGCCTTGCCCCGGCTGGTGCGCTGATCGTCAATGGTGAAGCCTATATCCATGCCTTCCAGGGGCATCCGTATCCTTTCCAGGTGCTTCCTGAACCCCCTAGCACTCGGGAATGTCCGATCCCTTTCAAGCGTCCTGTAACCGTTCTTCGCTTCACCAGGGGCGGCCACCTCCGACAGGATCAACAGCACCTCATGGAATGATCCGCGCAACTCCCCAATGCCGGGGTCATCCATTGCCTGGACGATGGCGGCAAAGAAGGTGTCACGCTCCAGGAGGGCGCCGGTCTGGATGGTGGAGTTGCCGGCATAGTCGCGCAAGAACTCATCACCACGGCCGCCCAATGCTTCGGCCACCGCATAGCCCCACTTGGCAAAGCCTGCCATGCGGGGCAGCCTGGGCAATTTGAGGGTCGGGAATATCTCCATGGCCCTGGCCAGCAACTCAAACACCCCGCCCAAAATCTCGGGAAGCGCGGCCTGGAATCCCTCCCGCACCTCGCTTTCGTCTGCCCTCGCGGCATCGGTTATCCGCTGCAACTCAAAGACAATGGAGCGTTCCGTCAGGTCCGGCCGGGAATGCAGGCTGCCAATACTGGAAAAGAAGATGACCGAATTGGACTTGAGGATGGTGGTCTCCAGATCGGTGTGCAGGGTCCGCTTCTCGATGGCGCCGCCGGTAATGTAGGAGCACAGGCGGTCGCAGGTGTCGCCGGAAAGGGCGCTCAGGTTGTCGAGCACCAGGCCATAGTAGCGCACCAACAGCAGGTCCAAGTCTTCCGGCTTGCGGGGCATGGTGGAGAGCAGGACGCTTGACGGATCAATAACCGTCTTCCAGAGGCTGGTGAACATACTCTTGCCCGAGCCCTGGCAGCCGCTCACATGGATGGCCGGGTGCGCAATCCGGGGGACGAAGCACGTTACCAGCGTCACCAGACACAGGAGCCGCTGATTCTCCGGCAGGTTGCAGAACTCCAGAAACCGCCAGGGGTCGCCCTTGGAAAGCGGGGCCGCCTGCGGCTTCTGGTGCTTCATCTGGCGGAACATCACCGGCGCTTCGGTGAGCCGCTAAGCCCCTACCCCTGGCGTCACCTCCACGGCCTTGCCGTTGCCAAGATCGTAATAGATCAACCCGCCCCTTTCGCCGCAGCGGTTGAACAACTCTACCTGCTCACCATCCCGCCGGGCGCGGGCGGAGAGCAGGTCAACGACCGTGGTGACGGTCTCTCGTGATGGGGCCTTGCCGGTCTGCTCCAGGCCGTCAAGGCGCAAATCCTCCACCAGTTCCCGGTTCTTGTTGTCCAGCAGGAAGAGCCGGCCGCGCCGCAGAATGTAGCCGGTGCCATCGTCGCAGAGGTAAAGGGGGTCGCCTTGCAGCATGGGTAAAAGACGATCAATACCCCGGCCCCCGTGGTCCTCGTGAGTGTCCGTATGGTCATGGTCAGCGACGGGCGGCTCCTTGGGCAGGGATGGCGCGGCGGGTTCGGCGGTGGGCAGCAGCGCCAGAAAGCGGGTCTTCAATTCAGCGGCGTCGTGTTTCATGCGGCACGCCTCGTAAGCCTGATCCAATCCAGGATATCCCCCTTGGCCGGGAGCCCTGGCAGGCGCAATACTTTGACAGCAACCGCCACTTGTAGCAGGTGGCCCGCGATGCTGGCCGCGTACTCCTCGCCGGTGGGGTCGTTGTCCGGCAGGATGAAAACCTCCCGGCCGGCAAAGTAAGGGACAAACTCCTGGCGCCATGCCGCGCCCTTGCCGGACTGCCCGCCGGAGTCCAGAGAGGTTGCGCACAGCCCCCAGGCGGTGAGGGCGTCGGCCTTGGCCTCGCCTTCCAGGAAAAAGACCGGCTCCCCGGCGGGGTTGGCTGCCAACAGATGCAGGTTGTAGGGCAGCGGGTCACAGCCCCGGCCCTTCGCCTCTTTGCCTTTGCTGCCCGCGTGGTAAAAGGCGAAGCTCTTCCTGCGGCCGTCAAAACCCGGTTCGAAACGCTTCTTCCAGTAGCGGCGGGTGCCTTCGGCGTCGTGGTAATAGAAGGTGGCCACCACCTGCGGAAACTGGCGCACCCCCAGCCCCGGAGAAGCGGCCGGTGTGATCCCGGCCAGGGTCTCCAGGTCGGACAGGGCGGTCTTGAAGTCGCAGCCCTTCACCTTCATGTAAAGGTCAAAGCCGTTGCCCTTGGCGCCGCAGGCAAAGCAGTGGAACAGCCCGGCAACGGTGTTGACCGAAAGGGAGGGCGTGGCGTCATCGTGGAAGGGGCAGCAGACCAGGGCCTGATCTTTGCCGGTGGCCCTGGCATCCGGGAATAACTGGCCCATGGTCTCCCGGAACACGCCGGAGTCGAGCACGGCCTGCTTGCGGTCTTTCTTCATTGACCGGGCCTCCGCTGGCGCAATTCCTCAACAATGGCGGCCGTGGCTTCCTGAATAGTCTTGGTGAGCAGGTGGGCGTTGTAGGTCAGCGCCTGGGCTATGGCGTGGGCCGCCACAAGAACGTCACTCCCCTTGTCACCATCCTCGTTGCGCATCTCCTTTTCCCCCTCGGTGAGCATGTCGCCAGCAAAGATGGAAATGTTATCGCTCTGGCAAGCTCCGTCCACAAGGCGGACCTCTTCCGAAAAGATTTCTTTCTTGCTGTCGCTCATGCCGCCACCGCCTTGCCTTGGACTTCGATCAAGGTCATGATGTCGGACACCCGCCAGGCGGTGCAGCGTTCGGAGAGTTTCACCGGTTGCGGGTAGCGGCCGGACTTGACCCCGGCCCACCATGTGGAGGCTGAAACAGGGATAAGGGCAGGGATCGGCGGGTCTGCCTTCGGATCGCCGATGATTTGAGGGAGCCGGAGAAACCCGGTAGGGGGAAGGGTGCAGCGTTGCATAGTATCACCTCATGTGGTTGCGGCCGCTGACAACCAGCGGGCGTTGAGGTAATGCTAAGCGGTAAAGAGAGGAGCAGGAAGATAGGCGATTATTGAATTACCGCCCACCCTCAAGGTAGTACCTTTGAACCATGAAGGAATGCGGCTTTGTTGTGTGGGGGGTGGGTGAATAAATAGTCTTCGCCCACCCTGAGCAGCTTGATTATTCCCCCGTTTTGGGTGGGCCTTGCGGCTTCCAGTTTGCCACTTTGGCAACCTCTTCGATCCCCTGCTTGTTGGGGCTGCCGTCCTCTTTTTGCAACCCATACTTGAAGGCATTTTTCTCTAGCCAAGCGATAATCGCCTGCTTGGGAGTCATGTTACGCGGAAGTGCCTCCAGGGCAACAGCTTCCCATGCGGCAATGGCCGCCGCCAGCTTCGGGGCGTATTCGGCACGGCTGGAATCAAGATAGGACGGGAGCACTTTCATGTTTGCGGCCCCTGTTCGTAATTCCAGAGACTCCGCATCCAGGCGGGCTACTTCATCGGCCATGACAACCAAGTCAGAAACAAAATAATTCATGCTCCCGCCAGGTCTGTATTCGCTCACTTCCGGGTAGCCGCCCTCGTTGGTAAATCGATTATAAGACGTGGCCCGTTGTACAATGTGCTTGTAAAGTATCTGGAAATCCCCCCCATTCTCATCAAGAAACCGGGACACCTTGACAGGAATGGGCCTCTCATAGTCTTTTCTGCGCTGGTGGACGAGCAGGAATCTTCGTGCGTCTGCCTCGGTTAGACCGGCATAGCCCGAGAATTTTTCGCAAGCGCCTATTGTGCGATTGGCCTCAAGCGGGACCGAGAGCCGAAGGGCGCCACTTGCCGCCATGGTCAGCAGATACCCGACATCTTTCCCCCTGCGTTCCGCCAACGCCTCCAGTGACATAAACTTCAACCACGGGTCCATCTTCGCAACCTCCCTTTGGCTGCTCCCTGTGAAGAAACACCGGGGGAAGCTGGTAGGGTTCCAGCGTGTCGGCCCGTCGGCCTATCCCCCGAAGACACAAAATGACCCTTGCCGTGACCTTCGTGACCTTCGATTTTCAAAGGTCACGCCCGCAGCGCCGCAGCGCAACAAGGTTTGTGACCGTTATGACCTTTGTGACCTTCCATTATTTTATTTAAGAAAAGGGAGTATAGAATACCCGCAAGAGCACTCAGCCCCGGCCACCATCCAAGAGCGTCATAGCCGGCCGCCGGGCCTTCTTCTTGCGCCTCTTGCCGCCGCCTTGGACCACGGATAAAGAAGGCTGCCACTTCTGCCCCGTTCGCTCCTCGTAGAGCTTGCGGGCCGCCTTCTTGAGTTCCTGCATGTCCGCCACCATTTCCCGCAATTCCCGATGCATCCGATCAAAGCCGTCTTCCTCTTCGGTTTCAGGCAACGGCGGGGTTGCCTCTTCCCTCGCGCCGGCGAGGCCAGGGGACACGACCCGCACAACTTCATATTTCGTCCCGCCTTGGCGGCCATGCAGTTCTTGGGGCTCGCAAACCGCCACCCTGTAGCCGGCCCGGATCATCCTTGCCAGGAAGGCGGAAACAGAGTGACACGGGACGCCGGCCATCGGACATCCATCACGGATGGTGCAGGATATGCCCAAGGTCTTGGCAGCAACCGCGGCATGATCGAAATACATCTCGTAGAAGTCGCCCATACGCCAGAAAAGAACGGCGTCCCGATGTTGCGCCTTGACAGCAAGGTATTCCTGCAACCAGCCCCGCATGCTCTTCCCCATGTGCTCACCTCGCCGCCCGGATCGGCACAATCTCCGCCCCGGCCTTGATCCGGTCCAGATAATCCGCCCATGCCTGCATCATCTTTTTGCGCTCCGGCATATATTCGGCGTGGTTATAAACCGCCCTGATCCTGTTCTTGTCGCTGTGGGCAAGCTGTTTTTCAATCAGGTGGGACGGGAAGCCAAGTTCATGCAACAGGGTTGACGCCATGTGTCGGAAGCCGTGGGGGGTGATCTCTTCCCCCGTGAAGCCCATTCCGCGCAAGGCGCAACGGACGGTGTTGTCGCTGATGCACTTGGTGTTGCTCCGTGGGCCGGGGAAGGCGAAACGCTCATTGCCGGTGAGTTGGTGAAGATCGCGCAATATCTCCACGGCCTGACGGGGGAGGGGGACAATAAGGCCGACTTCGCCGCGTCTGGCATCCTTATCAATCTGCCGCCGTTTCAGTTGTTCAATGGGGATGCGCCACTCTGCCCGGTCAAGGTCAACGTCCTGCCATTCCATGCCTCGCATGGTGCCGGGCCTTACGAAAAACATCGGGGAGAGCATAAGGGCGCAACGAACAGTGAAGGTTCCGGTGTAGCCGTCAATTGCCCGCAGCAATCGTGCGACCTCCGGTAGCTCGGTGGGGGCGGCCATGTGTTTTACCCGCTTGGGGGAGAGAAGGACGGTCAGGCCGTCAGCCGGGTTGGTTGTCGCCAGCCCGGAAGCTATGGCATTGAAAAAAACCTGCCTGCATGTGCTGTAGGCTTTTCTTGCGGTAACGGGTGATCTCGTGTCTATGCGGCGCAAGAGGGCCAGGACTTCCGGCGGGGTGATCTTGCCGACTGGTGTGGATCCGATGAAGGGGAAAACGTCTTTCTCTAAAATGGTGATGGTCTTTTCCGTGTGGGCTGGAGACCACCCTGGGCTTTTGAGCGCCACCCATTCACGGGACACGGCCTCAAAGGATCCTGCCCCTGATTCGATGGCCTTGACGGCCTTCCGTTCTTCGCCGGGGTCAATGCCTTTGGATAACAGCTTGCGGGCCACGTCTCGTTTTTCCCTGGCGTCTTTCAGGGAAACATCCGGATAGGTACCAAAGGAGAAACGTTTTTCCTTGCCCCCAAAACGATATTTAAAGCGCCACCACTTGCCCCCACTGGGGGCAACTTCCAGATAAAGGCCACCGCCATCGAAGAGGCGTTGTGGCTTGGCAGAGGGCTTTGCGTTGCGGACAGCGGAGTCAGTCAGGGGCATGGGGGCAACTCCTTTCGTGAAGTTTGCTGTTGCCCCTATTGTTGCCCCCAGTTGCCCCCGGTTGTCAATAGATTTTATTGGACGACGCTGGACAAGAAAAAGCCCGCTTTCCTTTGTTGGGAGCGGGCTTTCTGGACTTCTCCGGACTTTGCCGGATGACTTCATGGGGTGAGCGATGGGACTTGAACCCACGACCGCCGAGGCCACAACCCGGTGCTACCACCAGCTGAGCTACGCTCACCGTGCAATCGGAAATTCCGAAACGGCCCCAT
>JAJZSH010000143.1 GCA_021822005.1 Deltaproteobacteria bacterium
GCTGGCACATCGAGCCGATATTGTTTATCGCGGAGGCGCAGAACCAGCTTGTCGTTGGCCGCCTCGATAGACTCAATGGTCCCGGTCAGCACCGTTGTCCAACCAGCAGGATAGGCCGCTGAATCCAAACCAGAGCGAAGCGTCACAGTCCTTCCGCTGAAACCATAATCAAGCCAGCCATCAAGGGAACCGTCCAAATTGGCAAGCACAATCTCGCCGGTTTCCAGTTTCGTTCTTCCTCCCGTTGTGCCGTCGGAATATGCCGAACGACCCAGGCTGCCAGGGTCAATCAGGCACGGCTCAAAGGCAGTATGCGGCGGGGTATCGCTACCGGTGGTGATGAAACGATCATCGGCAACATAGAATGTCTGCGTGGTCCCTGCGGCGTCGATGGCCGCTGTGATTTCAATTGTAATCATGCTGCGGCTTTCCTGTTAGCGACCCTGGTTTGGGCATCCAATTTATCCGCCACTGCTTCCAGCCGGTCAAGTGTAGCTGTACCGATGGCTCCGCGCTGGGCTTTGTCAGCCCGAAGCTCTTTGAGAAGTTCGCGGAGCAGCGATTTGGTTTCCTCATCGCTGCCGTTGGTTGTAGGTATCCCGTATTTCCTCAGGCCAGCCATGGTCGGGGCATCAATAACAGCCTCTTTTTTATGTAGCCGAGCTGGGTAATTATCATACGGTACCGAGGCCAGCCCGTCCGCGTGGCCGGGCAGTTTTGACAGATACTCCGGCATGGCGGCAAGGGCGAACTGTTGGGCCTCTGCCGGGGATATGCTGTTTCCGAACTGTGCAGACCAATAAGCAAGCCCGGCTGCATCTGGAGCGCGGCCCAGGTTGATGGTGTAGAGGTCTTCAATGGTCTGAGCCGCTGCCCCGTTGCTGCTGCCATAGTAGACACCCGATGGAGAGCCGGGAAGGGCCGCTTCCGTAGCCTTGGCAAGATTCAGGGCGGCGATGGCCTCGGCTACGGAGAGAACGGAATCGTTGATGGTGATAAGACCAAAAACCATTATATCTAGCCGGTCAAGCTGCTGCTGGGCAATGGACGCCTGCCGGTCAGCCACACTCGCCGTAGCGTCAAGCACCGCTGAGACAGCAGCGAAGTCGGCGGCATAGGCGGCAGTGCTAGCATTGTACTCTTTGCTCGCGGTTAAATATGCCTCAGAAACTGTTTGTAATTGTCCTATGGCGTCTGTATCGCCCAACTGGGAACGGCGGGAAATATCGTCAAACTGCCGCTTTGCCTCCGTGTATTTCGCCAGGGGGTCCAAGGTGGAAAAGTTTCCGAGTAGCAGGCTATCCTTGAATGCTCTAAGGGATTTGGCGAAATCCTCAAATTGCTTGATTGTCCCCTTAAATATTGCGGCCTCGGAATCGTAGGCGGACTGGAGCGCAGATTCTGCCGAGGTAACAGCCCCATGCGCTGTTGCGATTGCCGCTTCTTGCGCCGCCTTTGTTATCTTATCCAGCGATATGGCCCATGCTTCGTTGTATGCCGTGTATTTGTCCAGATCGACCCCGGAAGCTCTCAACGTGACGCCGAGGGATTCAAAATTCTTGTTCACGGCGCGCTGGTCGATCTCGAACTGGCTTAACCCGTTGGTATCAATGATCTCTTGAATGGGGTCCGTGGCGGCTTTGATCTTCGCCACGGCTTCCGTTATTTTGTTGATCTCCGTAATACCCGCCTCAAGTCCGCCTTCCGACATGGCCCGGCCTGAGGCTTCAAACATGGCTTTGACCTGCGCCTGCGCTGCCGCACTGAGCACTGACCAGGTGCCCTGCAAATCCGCACCCAGCAACTCGGCCGGGTCAGCAGTGGAAACGAACGTGCTCAGTGCGGATTTATAGGCATCATTCACAGCTTTTGCCAAGCCGTCCGCATATTTTTGCGCAAAACCCTCGAGCGCCCCTTGGGCAGTAGATACCCCCCACCTCCCACCGGCGGCCGCCGATGTAATTGCCGCAAAATCCGTAGAAGCAAGATTGTCAAGAAGCATCCCCCGCATTGTTTCCGGAAGCTCATTGGCAAATTTAAACAGGTTCTCGTTAAAATCCTCCTGCACTACAGTGACGATATCTGAATAAGCATTTGCTATGCCACGATACCATTCATTCCCGCCTGCGCCATGCTGCCATTTGGTAGGCAGAAACCCGGTCGCCTTGTCAAACGAGGTGTCGATATTTTGAGTCATTTCAGTAAGAGTGAAGGTATTTTCCTTCCCTCCTCCGCCAAATAACGAAGCGATAAGAACCCCAACTATCGCGCCAATAGCAGTGCCAATCCCAGGCCACCACGATCCCGCCGCTGCCCCACTAGAAGCACCTGCGCCAACCCCGACCGCCATACCAGCAACGTATGTCCCAGCAGCACCCCCGGCCCAAGCCCCTAATCCGGCTCCGACTCCTTTCAGCGCGGCTGTTTTAAACTCCTCACCGCGGAGCAAACCGATAATAAAAGTCCCAATGCCAGCAGCCCACCCGGAAAACGATGCCGAAGACATGCTGTATATTGATTCCCCTAATGCCTCACTAGCATATTGCGCGGCCAAATCAGCAGTATTAGCCTGAATTAATGACATTGTTGCCCCGGCCACCCCATTATATGATTCAAGCGCCACCCCAGCCACTCCTACGCCTGCCGACGTAAGAGCCTCATTGGTCGTGTTTGGCCCGCTCATCATGGAGCCGACCGCGGCGGCGCCGCCGATGGCGGCAAGACCTGTGCCTGCGTTGGCAAGAGAAAGCCCCCCCGTGCTTCCCGGTGCCCCGCTTGCCTGCCCCCAGGCCATGCTTGCCTGCCCCCAGGCCCAGGCAGAAACCATCTGGGCCACCATCCGTCGGAACAGGTCGCCGAGGCTCGACCAGGAGATTTTCATGTTGTAAATCCAATCCGCCGTGGCATCCTGGATGTTTTCGTAAGCTCTGTCCCAGATTTTTGTGATTGCCTTACCCTGTGTGTCGGCCTCTTTAATGGCAACCTGTGTGGTTTTCCGGATCTGCTCCTCGATTCTAGCCTCTTCTTCCACTGTCTGCTTGCCCATCAACGTAAGAAGGCGGGATTTTTGCAGGAGCATTTCTTGCTCTTTCCTCAGCCCGTAGACGGCCTTCTCGTCTTTGGACATGGTGGCAATCTTGAGTTCTTCCGTTATGCTGATAACGTCCTCTATGGATTGGGCTTGTGCGGCAAGTCCTTTCTGTATCTCGTTTATGTAGTCGGCTTGGATTTTCGCATTTTCGGCTGCAGCCTGCCAATCGGAGATCTCTTGACGGTCACCGAATTTCTGACGGAGCTTGTTGGCCTTTTTCTCGATCTCGGCCAGCTCATGGTTCAGGCCGGAAAGCGCTACCGCGCCAGCCTCGTCGGTCAGCTCCAGTTTCATCACCTTAACCCACTCCTCGGCCAACGACTTGGCGTGGGCTGCCGCCTTCTTAGCTTCGCTCTGTTGTCGCTTCAGCGCTGCTGCTGCCTTTTCATCTGCCTCAGCATTGGCCCTGGCAGCATTGCCCGAGGCGATCCGCGCGGCTTCGGTTTCCGCGCCGGTCTTTTTGACCTCGTTCTGTAGAGCAATCTCTTTGTCAGCCAGAGCCTGCAAGGCGCGGTCGCCCGCCTGATAGCGTTCCTCATATTCGATATTTGCCTTGGCAAATGCCTCGAAGCGCCGCCTGGAACTATCAATTCCAAGGGCAGAGCCCACCCCGGTAAGCAACATGCCGCCACTGGTCAGGGTGCCGCCGGTTTTATCCAGTAGCATACTCAGCCGGATAACCTCCGCCTCGATGGCAATAACGGTGGAGCGCATGGTTTCACCCCAGCTCGTGATCGCGGTCTTGTCGTCAAGCGCGTGATTGGCATCCTTGAGCGATTGAGTGAGCTGCTCTACCAGCAGGGTCTGCGCCGGGCCGAACACCTCGCCAATCTTGACCCCGAGGTCCGAGGTGTACCGCTTCATGGAGAGTATCTGCTTACCGGCGGTGCCCATTGCCGCCTCGTAGGTGCCGGCAATGCCTGCCCCGGCCTCCATAACCACGTTGGTCCTGGCCAGCATTTTTTCGTTTTCGGTCAGATCATTTGAAGTCTTGCCAAGTTGAGAGGCCAGTTTCTTATATGAGTTTTCGAAATTAACATTGATGCCAATGTTTCTCAGTATTAAGATTTCGCCGGATTGGATGCCATTAATCATCCGTTCGAATGCTTCAGATGAGTTGATGCCGCCGATCACCGCTGCGTCCTGGGCAATACGGGCAATCTCTGAGGCTTTGGCCAGATCGATATGCGCTTGAGCCATACGGAGGATGGTTTGCCTCGACTCCATCATGGCTATACCGTTCTTCTGAAGCGATCCGGCAATGTCATCCAGTTCGGAACGGGTGTATCCGGCGCGGTTGCCAACATTCTCCATGGCAACACCCAAGGTCTCGTACCGGGCTGCGGCCATGGCGAGATCTTTTGCCAGCATTACCGTGCTGACTGCACCGATGGCAAGGCCGAGCTGTTGCGCCAGACCGATGACCGGGGTCATGCTCTGACCAAGGCGATCCGCCCCGGCCGAAGCCTGCCCGAAGCCAGCCGCACCCTTACGGCCAGCCCCTTTCATCTCCTCGCCCAGTTGGCGGATCGTTGCCTGGCCGGTTTTTGCGTCGACTTCGACGACTATCTGGACTTTGTTTTCTGGCATGATCCCTGGCGTATCGCTTCCAGTTTTCGGAGCATCACAAGCGGCTCCGGGTACCCTTCTTCGTCAATGATCCGCAGGGCGGACTGGTAATCCACCGTGCTCCCATCCATGCCGGGCCGGATGAGGCCGGGGTAGGTGATGACAAACCCCCAGGCCTCATGATTCTCCGGCAGCAGCTCTACCTTGCCGCAGGCCTCGCAGGAGGCAGGGACAAGGCTGGGCTCCAGCGCCCGGATTACCCGGCAGCCGTCGCAGGAGAGGGGCTGGTCTCCGCGCCGCGGCCGGTTCGCTTGCCAGCGGGCGAACCCCCTGAGTTTCCCAGGCTTTCCCCCTCGGCCGTGGCGGCCTCTTCAGCCAGCCGATCGCTCTCGGCGCAGGCCCAATTGCCCAGTGACTGCAGAGCGCGGAACACAGCGACCTTGTTGGCCGGGGTGAGGGCCAGCTTTCGTTTGTCCGGATCGACAATGCCGTCCCAATCCACGACCAGGTGATCCCAGAACAACAGGTCGAACTGGGCCTCGTCGAACCGGCCCGATTTCTGGGCCTCCTTGCGAAGCCGCCTGCTATCGGTCGCCGTAACGGGCCTGATCTGCACACGCACTCCAGCCCGGTACTCCCGCCAGACGCCGTTTTCCTTGAGCCGCTCCTGGGCGGCCGGATCAAATATCAACATGGTTGTTCTCCTCGTGTTTTTCTGAGTTTTCGGGCAAATTGAGTCGCTTTCAATAATCGGTCAGATCCGGATCAGGTGATCTGGATCTGCCACTCGTCGTTGCCGGCATTTCTGGTCAGCAGGGCGGTGATGTCCAGGGTGGAGAGCTTCTCCCTCTCGCCGGTGGAGATGGACTGGTACTGCACCTTGGGCGCCGAGGTGGCGATGGTGTTGCCCGCCACGCTCCCCATGCTGGAGGCCAGCGCCAGCAGGGCGCCGCTCCGCCAGGCGCCGAAGAAATCCTGGGTGGCATTCAGCACCTCTTCCGGGTCGATCTTGAGGGTCGGCTCCCTGCCGGTGATCCGGGCGCTGATGTGACCACCCGAGGCGGTCACCGCCTTGCGCAAGGCCACGGTGTTGCCCTGGTCGATCGTCATGGAGTTGATCACCGCGCTGTAACCGCCGATGCTGAAAGTGGCGCCCATGAAGACCGGCGGCACCGTGGCCGGATAGGTGACCCCGGTCAGCAGGGCGCCGTCCACCACTTCAAAGTCCGCGCCGGTGAAAGTGAAGCTGGCAATGGCTGGCTCACCCGCACGGAAGGAAATGCTTACTGTGCCCCGCGCCCCCCAGATCCGCTTGATCTTGCCATCTTCGTAAATGGCCACAGTGGCGCTGGGGATGTTGCCCGAGATCGGCTTATAGGTCACCGAGGTCACGGCAACGATGGTCTCCCCGGCCCCGCAGGCGCGCAGGGCTGCGGAATAATGGGGTGCGGTGCCGGCGGCCGCCGCGCCGCAGAGTTCCACCTCAAAGGTGATGGTGGCGCTACGTGCTCCCGGCAGGGAGGGGACCGGGCTCATGTCACCGGCCACCGCCTTGTCGGAGCGTTTGTACATATTGATGTTGGGACTGAATTTGGGGTTGCTGGCCAGGATGACGTTGGCGGCGGCCAGGGTCTCGGCGGTCCCCTCCACCGCTTCAATTTTGATCGCCAGCTGGCTGTTTCTCGTGCTTAACATGGGTGTGTCCCTCCGTGGATGGTCTCACCATCCTCTATGGTTACTTGCCGGGCTTGCCTGTTTCAGTCTGCGCTGCGCCGGAGTCTTCCGGTTTTTTGGTTGACGGCTTGGTTTCAGGCACCGGCTTGACCGGTTGACCGGCGTCGTCGACAACCGTAAATTCCCTGGCGTGGTCCTTGACCAGGATCCGCGCCACCTCGTCGGTGACCGGCACGGCCTTGCCGCCTGGGAAGATCATGGCACGGGCCTGGCCGATCTTGATTTCGGCGGAAAAGTTCTGGTCTCCGATATATGTCGCTGTTGGCATGGTGTTCTCCTTTTATGATGGATAAAGGTGCGCCTGCGCTGTCTCGTACCCTTGGGCATAGATTGATACG
This sequence comes from Deltaproteobacteria bacterium, assembly GCA_021822005.1. Taxonomy (GTDB): domain Bacteria; phylum Desulfobacterota; class Desulfobulbia; order Desulfobulbales; family Desulfurivibrionaceae; genus Thiovibrio. Next base: position 6,733 of record JAJZSH010000143.1, read on the forward strand.
CCGCCGCCGAACCAGACCGGGGTGTCGTGCTGGATCTCGATCGGGGTCAACTCGGCGAGGCCCAGGTTCTTTCCGGTGATCAGGCTGCGGCACTCCCGGAGCATCCTGTAGGTGCCGGGGTTCTTGGCGCCGCCCCGGCGGGCCTCCGCCTCGACGCGCAGGGTCTTGTCGCAGACGAAGAGCTCGAAGCCCATCTTTTCCTGCTTGCGCGCGCCGTGCGCCACATAGCCCGAGCTGCCGTAGACCACGTAGATGGCCGGAAAGTTGCCGGCCATCTTCTTGAGATCCGCTTCCTCCAGTTCGCCCTGGTAGCTCTTGATCTCCCGAATCCCCAGAGAGACTTTCAGCGGGGCCAGCGCCGCGATGATCGCATCCTCGATCTGTTCGATGGTGTACATTTCACAAACCCTTCATGCTGTCACGGGTGAACAGTCGATCGTCACCGCCAACGAGCATGGCTTGGCCGCTGTTTACCGGAGCAGGCAAGACCGTTCCCAGGCTGAGCTTTGCCTCGGCCACCTTGGTCAGAAAACTGATGGCCTCCTTGCGCCGGTCCTTTCGCACCTCCGGCACCTCGGCCACCGGCCTCCGGCTGTGGAGGTTGTAGATAGCCAGGTCCACGGACAGGCTGCGGATCATGGGCGGCAACGGAGAAGCGAACGGCACGGAATAGCGCCCCTGGCAGTAGGCGTCTATGGTGGCGTCGGCATCAGCGATGGCGCGGTCGACCACCGAATCATCCACCACCCCCGCCCCGGCATCGTCGGTGAGGCCGATCAGGTCGGATTCCGGCAGCAGTTCCAGGATGTCGGCCTTGGTTGCGTACATGGCCATGGCTT
>JAJZSH010000144.1 GCA_021822005.1 Deltaproteobacteria bacterium
GGCCGAGACCGGTGCCGAACGGGAACGTTTTTTAGCCGCAGGCCTTGACGGATATGCGGAGAAAAACTTCGACCCGGAGCAACTTTTCGCCGCGATTGAAAAGCATCTCTTCCCTGCCGGCGGGAACCGGCAAGAGGCGGGGACAGCCTTGGCGAACCCTGCCAGGCATCCCGATCTGGATTTCGAGGCCCTGCTCACCACCTACGCTGACGAGGAGACCCTCTGCCTGATAGCCAAGGCCTTTTTTGCCGATACCGGCAAACAGCTCATCCTGCTTGGCGAGGCAATGGCCCTGGGCGATCAGGCAGGGATACTGGCCTGCTGCCACAGCCTCAGGGGTTCGTCCGCGATCTTCACCGCAAGAAACCTGGCCACGGCAGCGAAAGAGCTGGAGGCCTGTATCCGCCATGAAAAAAAGAATGAGGCCGAGTCGGCCTGGCACGGGGTGCTGGCCGCCCATGCGTCGCTGCGCGGGTCTGTGACAAGCCGGCTCAACAGTCGCTGAGGCCATAACGGCCAGCCCCGGTTTTCAGCCGACATTTTCTTGCTTCCCGCCACGGAAGAATCCTGAACACATGTATGCAGCCTGACTATTCAACCATCTGTCTCATCAACAAAATCAGCACCGTTCATTTCAAAACCTGCCGATAGGTATTATAATGTCAGGTGAAACGGGTCCAGTTCCCGCGTGCGCACCACTGATCATGATTCCCTGGGGGGAAATGAATGAAGATACTCATTGTCGATGATGAAATAACAGCCAGAACCATTCTCAAAAATCATCTGCTGCGGAATGTGCCGGGGTGCGAGCTTTTTGAGGCGGCAAACGGCACCGAGGCTATCTTCCGCTACCTGAAATACCAGCCGGATGTCGTTCTCCTCGATCTTGTCATGCCGGTGGTGGATGGCGAGATCTTTCTCACCATCATTGAGGATGCCTTTCAGAAGGGTTTTCTAAAAAAAGAGCCAAAGGTCATCGTCATCACCAGCTTTGACGACCCTGGCAAGCTCCTCGAGGTGTCAGGCAGGCCATCGGTGGAAACGGTTATCCCCAAGCCCATCACCCAGGCCACCATCGAACGGCTGAAAACCCTGCTGTAAGGCCGACGCGCCCTTCCCGACATCACCCCGGAGGTGGAGCAATGCCCCAGGGAATCAGGAAGGGGCTGGCGCTGGTGAAGAAGATCATCGGCGAATAATCAGCAGCGTGCCCGTCTGGGCTCTGTATTCCCCCGCAGAAAATGCCTGTTGCACGATTTTCACTCCCAAGCCCCTCCCTGATTTTTTTTGATGACGCATTCCTTGTATCCACTATAATAGCGCCAGACAACCCAACAGACTACCCGCACAACAAGGAGGTTCCATTATGTCTGTCTCCCAGGCAGATTTTGAAAAGGCTCTCGCCATGGGCCGGCCGCCCAATATCGTCAGGCTTTTCCCTAATTCCAGGGCCCTGATCGTCAGTGGCAAGGTGATCGACCGGGCGCTCATGGCCAAGGGCAAGGCCATGACCATCGCCGCCAACGGCCGCAACAATTTCATCATCCGCGGGGCCCTGCTGGCCGCGCAGCGGGCCAACGCCGCGATCATCATCGAGATCGCCCGCTCCGAGGGCGGGGCCAACGCCTACTGTCCGGTGAATTACTGGAACATGGCCATGCAGGTGGATCAGGCCATGAACGAACTGGACATCACCGTGCCGGTGGCCATCCATGCCGATCATTACGGGATCAAGAAGGAAGCGGATCTTGACTTCGCCAAGGTGGAGATTCCCACCATCTTCGAGGCTGGCATCACCTCCATCGCCATCGACGCCTCCCATCTGCCGGACGACAAGAATCTGCTGACCAATCTGGCCCTGGCACAGCTGGTGCCAGGTTGGGCGGGGCTGGAAACGGAGATCGGCGAGATCAAGGGCGACCAGGGGCTTTCCACCCCGGCGGAAGCGCTTTTCCTCATCCAGGGCCTCAACGCCCACAACATCTTCCCCGACTGGATCGCCTTGAACAACGGCACCACCCACGGTATTGAAGAAAGCGGCCAGGGTATTCAGGTGGGGCTCACCGCCGAAGTCCACGCCGGCCTGGCCCCGTACCATGTCTCCGGCGCCCAGCACGGCACCTCGGGCAACAGCTCGGAGCGGCTGCGGGAGATCGCCGCCAAGACCTCCACCACCAAAGCCAATGTGGCCACGGCCCTGCAGATGGTTTCCTGGGGCTTGCAGGTGAACGACTACGGCAATGCCATCCTTGACGCAAACGGCAATTTCATCAAGGTGAAAGACGCCGGAGTCACCGAGAACCTGTGGCAGCAGATGGTTGCCTGCGCCGAGGCAAACGGCTGGAAAAAAGGCAACTACAAGAGCCTGAACCTGCCCTTTGAGCCGAAGCTGATGGGGCAGCCCAGGGCGATCCGGGAACGGATGGTGAAACGGGTGGAAGACTTTGTCTATACTCTGCTGGTCAAGGTGTTCAACGCCCGGGACAGCGCCCCCTTGGGGATCAAGGCCATCCTGGAGAAGGGTTCATACGACATGGGGCCCAAGGTTGGGCGCATCGAGGATCCTGCCGAGTGGAGCGGAGAAAAGATCGCCCGGAGAGCGGCCAGCCTCGGCGGCGACAAAGGCCCGGCAGGTAATTTTGACGATTAATTCCATTTCTATTTCAATGGTGAGGCAAAACACCCTGTAGGAGCGAGCTTGCTCGCGATCCGCCGAATATCGCGAGCAAGCTCGCTCCTACACATTCACCTTTGATTTAGAAATGGAATAACGCCAGACCCGGACAGCCTGCTGTACCCACCTACCGCCGCTGGTCCTGTGACCGGCGGCGGTTTTTTTTGAGGACCGGCTACCGTATCAGCCCGCTACCCCAAATCACCGCCAGACAGGCAAAGGGAAGGGCGCTGTAAGAAAGCAGCACATCCTTGACCGGATAGTTGAAATCAAAGACGCGCAGACTGAAGGCCGCGCCATAAAGCCAGGCGTAGAGAACAATCGCCAGGGTTCCTCCGCCCTCGAGCCAGAGATTAACCCCGAGATCAAACCAGAAAACCAGGGCGGCCAGGCTCATGGCGCAGAGAAGAAGCTGGACCAGCTCATAAACAGCCTTGGCCATCACATACAGGATATTGAAAAAACCAATCCCGCCAAAAAGCAGCGAGGCGCAGACCAGGGCGAGGACCCCGAGCAGGCCTGAAGCCAGAAGCGCCGTCCGGTTGGCGGCAAGAAAGCCGACCACCGGAGCAAGCACCTCCGCCGAGGCAAGCCCGGCGAAATGGAAGGCCGCAACCGCGCAGCCGGAAATGAAGAAATATCGGCCCATCTATGCAGATACCATATGCGAAGATCCCGCCAGCCAGGGGGTCACTTGGTCACAAAGCCGATGGCGCGGTCAAGTTTATGGAGAAACGCGAAGCCCTGCCCCTTTTTCTCAAGCCGGGCCGCCTTGACCACCGCGTCAAACACCGCGTCGGTCTGTTCATTCTTGGTAATGATCAGAATGATCTCTTTTTCCGGCTTGATGAACATCCCGGCAAACCCGAGTTTTTCGCGCACGCCGGTGCCCCGTCCATAATACAGCGTCGCCCCTTCCGCGCCGGCCTGCATCGCCGCCTCCACCACCCGGTCGGCCTCGCCGCGCTGGACTATACAGGTTATCAGGTTCGGATTCACATTTTCCATACATCCCCCCTTCTCAGCTGGAGTGCCGAGGCGGCGCCCCAGATCGGAATTGACGCCGGCCAATTTCCAAAATATGATGAGCCTCTTGCAACACTCCGAAAACACCCTTCGACACTGCTCATGGTGAGCCTGTCGAACCACAAATAAGACTTTTGCAAGAGCCTCTGGTTATTGCCAGTTGCAAAATTATCGAACGCCCACAACCCGTTGTCAAGAAATCTTGGCAACGACGCAAAAATATCTTTGCCGGGAAAATACGTCCTTTTCCTGGCTTTTCCCAAGAGTCTCAATCCCCAGCCATGGAAAACTTCATCCTCACCATCTCCTTTCTGCTCCTGGGCATGGGTTTGCGCCGTCTGCCCAATTTTCCCAAGGAAACCGCGCAGGTGCTCAACCTGTTTGCCATGTCCCTTTCCCTCCCGGCTCTGGTTTTGCTCAAGGTTCCTCATCTGGACTTTTCCGTGGACATCCTTGTTCCCGTCATCATGCCCTGGACCATGCTCACGGTTTCCGCCCTGATGATCATTATTCTGGGCAAGCTCCTCCGCTGGCAGAAAGAGATCGTCGGCGTCCTGCTGCTCCTGATTCCCCTGGGCAACACTTCATTTTTCGGCATCCCCATGGTTCAGGCTTTTTTCGGAGAGAACGGCATCCCCTACGCTGTCCTCTACGACCAGCTTGGTTCGTTCCTGGCCCTGGCAACCTATGGGGCCATCGTGCTTGCCCTTTATGGCAGCGGGGGCAAACCGACCACGGCCTCGGTGCTCACCAGGATTGTCAGCTTCCCGCCATTCATCGCGCTGATTCTGGCCCTTGCCTGTCGATCCCTGACCTTTCCCCCGCCACTGGTGGCCTTGCTCAATGCCCTGGCGGCGACCCTGGTCCCGGTAGTCATGGTCGCTGTTGGTTTTCAGCTTACCCTGCGCCTCAGCCCGGAAGTTATAAAGCCTCTGGGCGCAGGACTCATTATCAAGCTGGCCGTTGCCCCGTTGATCGCCCTTCTTTTCTGTCGCCTCCTTGGACTCAACAGCCTTGCCGCCCAGGTGGCCATCTTCGAGGCAGGGATGCCGCCCATGGTTTCCGCGGGCGCCCTAGCCATCATGGCCGGGCTTTCTCCGAAACTTACCGCGGCCCTGATTGGCCTTGGCATCATTCTTTCCTTTGTTACCCTGCCGCTGCTCTTCCGGCTTCTCTGACCGGGTTCGAGATACTCCTTTCCGCCCGCGGCCCGCGCCTTGCCCCTTGCCCTTGCGCCCCGGCGCTTCAAGGCCCGCGGCCCGGATGTCCAGGGCCTGGCGCTGGGCGCGCCGTTCGCTGTCCTTCTTGGCCACGGGAAGCAGCGTCCTTTTTTCGCGATCCAGGCCCGTGACATACATGGCCGTGGAGATCGTCCCCGGCGTGGGGGTGAAATCCTGAAACTGCCGGACAGCAAGACCGAGAGTACTGAGGCGCGCCGCCATCTTCTCCGTGTCGGCAAGGGTGCAGCCCGGGTGCGAGGCAATCAGATAGGGGGTGAAATGAAAATTTTTTCCCGTGTTTTTGCCGATCTCCCGGCACAGGGCGAGAAATTCCTCCAGCACCGGCAGGCCGGGCTTGTGCATGAGCCGCAGCACCTTGTCCTCCGTATGTTCCGGCGCGATCTTCATCGCCCCCGGAGTATGGTGCAACAGCAGTTTCCGCAACAGCTGCGGCGTCCTGATCAACAGCTCCATCCGCAGCCCGGAGGAGACAAAAAGATGTTTGACCCCGGCACAGTCTGCCACCGCCTCCAGCAGACCAAGCATCGCCTGCTCGTCAATTTTCAGAAATTTGCACACCTTGGGATACAGGCAATCATGGCGCTTGCAGGGCTGCGGGCTGACGCAGCCTGTGCCGTAAAGGTTGGCGGTGGGGCCGCCCAGATCGCTGATGGTGCCGGAAAAATCTTTCTGCCCGGCAAGCCGTAGTACCTCCTGAACCACGGAATCGCGGCTCCGGCTGATGATTTTTGGCCCCTGGTGCCTGGAAATAGCGCAGAAGGAGCAATTGCCGCAACAACCGCGGACAATGGTGATCGAATCCCGGATCATCCGGCAGGCCGGAACATCGCCGCAGGCTGGATGGGGTTTGCGGGTAAAAGACAGGCTGTACAGTCCATCCAGCTCTGCCGTGCCCAGCGGGGCGGCCGGCTGGTGCTGCACAACCCAGGCTGCCTGCTGATACTGCAACAGGGGCTCGCTGGCAGCAGTGTCAGCGGCGTAGGCCCTGGCCTGACGGTCCACAAAGAGTTCGGCCTCAAGGAACAGGGGCAGATCAGCCTGAATCTCCGCCCAGGAAGGCAGAACCAGGGGCGCAGGAATCCGGCGCGCCTCCATCTCCTTTTCCGTCAACCGTTCGCAGGTGCCGGGAATACCGGCCAACCCCTGGCCCTGGGCAAGCCGGGCCGCCGTCTCCAGCACCGCCCGCTCACCCATGCCATAGATCAACAAATCGGCCTTGGCGTCGGTCAGCACCGAGCCCCGAAGCCGCTGCTGCTGGTAATCATAATGCACGAACCGGCGCAAGGACGCTTCCAGCCCGCCCAGAACCACCGGCGTCGCAGGATAGGCGGCGTGCGCGAGATTGCTGTAGAGGATGGTGGCCCGGTCCGGCCGCCGCCGCATCTTTTTTTCCGCCTGTTCGCCGAAATAGGGGTTGCCGCCGGGGGAATAGTCGTCACGGTCCCGGACCTTGGCGTTGCCGCTGTAATTGGCCACGATGGAGTCCAGGTTGCCCGCGGTTATGCCAAAGAAAAGGCGCGGCGCGCCGAACTGCCGGAAATCATCGGGGGCATGGTGGCGGGGCTGGGAGAGTACGGCCACCCGGTAGCCGTTGGCCTCAAGCAGGCGGCCGATCAGGGCCACGCCAAAGGAAGGATGATCCACATAGGCATCCCCGGTGACCAGCACCACATCAACATGTTTCCAGCCTCGTGCTGCCATCTCCGCCCCTGAGGTCGGCAGAAAGGGTCCGCTTTTTTCGTGGGCCAAGGGTTTTTCTCCTCTTGCAGACAAAACGAAAGTACTGACATCCATCCTGGCTTATAATCGAATCCCGATACGATATAAAGCAGGAATCAAGACCAGCGCCCTGTTCCTTGCGGATTATCGAGGTGGCATGATCCGGCGACTCCCCAGGCAACAAACAGGTTGCTTTTCCTGAGCGACCGGATTTATTACTATCATCATTGATTGATAATACCAGAAACTCAACCCGCAGGACACCCGGTATGGATTCAGCAAAGCCCCTGGCTGGCGGCATCCCCATGGTCAACATAGACGGCGCCAGGATTCGCCGGATCAGGGAAGAAAAAGGCCTGACCCAGCTCTATGTCGCCACGGTGGTCGGGGTTACCACCGACACCATTTCCCGATGGGAAAACCGCCGCTATCCCAATATCAAAAAAGAGAACGCCGTCAAACTGGCCGAGGCCCTGGAAACCCGGATGGCGGATATTATTGATCACGGCCAGCCCCCGCCCCCGGCAGAGCCGCCGTCCTCCCAGACCTATGAGCCGCCCGGACAGGAAGAACCGGCGCCGCAGTCAGATAAGGCAGCCGAGTCAGCCGGTCCGGAAGCCTCGCCTGCGCTCGAACCAGCCGCGCCGCAAACCGCGCCGCCGGCAGCCCCCCCGCCCAGGTCCCGCCTTGTCTCGCAACCTGTCGTCGTCCTGTTCACCGCCTTTCTGCTGCTCGCCCTTATCGGCCCGGCCCTGATCTGGTGGTATACCGCAAACGATGGGGAAAACCAGGTGACGGCCTTCAGAATCCTGCCCGCGCACGCAACCCCTGGCCTCCCCTTTCCGGTGGTCATTGAAGTGACAACCAGCGCCTCCAGACCGTTTTCCCTGATCCTCAAGGAAACCCTGCC
>JAJZSH010000145.1 GCA_021822005.1 Deltaproteobacteria bacterium
ATCTGGGCCGTGGGGATTCTGCCGCCTAGCATCTTCAGGTCGAGCGCTTCGTCCGCCGTGAGATAGATGTGGGTCGGCCGGTTGTGGCAGTCCACGCAGTCCATCACCCGCACGCCTCCTTCCTGCTTGCCCTCCGGCACCGGTTCCGCTGCCTTGTCCGAGGCAAAGACGATCTTGGTGCCGTCGCGTTTTTCCAGCACCACCTCGCTGATCTGCTGCCGGGAGCGGTCGGTGTGGGTATAGGTGATCTTGTTTTCCGGCGCCACATGCCAGTGGATACCATGTGCCTGCTGGCCGCGGTAGCCGCCATGGCCCACCTTCATGAGCAGCACGGTCTGGACGTGGGTATTTTTTTCATCGGCCAGGTATTTGTCCTTTACATAGAGCTTTTCGCCGTGGAAGAGTTCGGGACGGTGGCACTCCTCGCAGGTCTCGCGGGCCGGGCGCAGACCATGGACCGGCGTTTCAATGGGTCGGCTGTAGGTGCCGAGTGCCACGGCAAAGAGCTGGCGTACCCCGGATATCTTCGACTTGGCAAACCACTGGGCACCGGAGCCGATATGGCACTCCACGCATTTTACTCGCGAGTGGGGCGAGTTCTGATAGGCGGTGTATTCCGGCGCCATCACCGTGTGGCAGAACTGGCCGCAGAAGGCGACGGACTCGGTGTAGTGGTAGCCGGTATAGGAGATGAGCAGCACGATGAAGATGTTGAGCAGCGTCAGCCCGGTGGCCAGCATGATGAACTTGCGCACCCGGACGAATTTGTCCGGCACAGTGAACTGTTCCTTAAGATAATCGTAGGTGAAGATGCCCACTTCCTTCTTGCCCTTGAAGAAAAAGAGACCGAGGAAGACGAGCAACAGGCCAAGGAGAAAGGTCGGCCCAAGGACCATATAGCTGATGAAGCCGAAATATGGATTTTCCACCACGCCCTGCATATCGAGCATGGCCGACACCAGCAGCACCGGAAAGGTTACCGTGGCCATGATGGCACCAAGGAGCGAGACCTTGCTCCTGGCGATAGCGCCGATAAACGCCTTGATAATGTCTGTAAATCGAATCAACGTTCTCCCTCCCCGGTCATGATATCGTGTCATCCGGCGCCCCCGCGCCGCTCCCAACTGATACTTTGTGGTATATCATAACGAGTTTGAAGGAAAAAACAATGTAATTTTAATAGGTTAACTTGTATTTCGAGTTGTCAAAATTGCGATCACGACGGTTGTTCGCATTATAGGATATTAAAATTTCCGTTTACGGCCACAACCGCGGAAAAAAACAAAAAACGTTCCGGCAGGTGGCTTATTAGTTTGCCGCCATCCTGGTCGGTTTTTCCGTGCAGTGGGCCGAGGCAGGGCAGATGTTGCAGGCATGGAGCAGCGATTCCCCGGACTCGTCGCCGGTGGCGTCCGCTTTTTTGTCGCGGGACTTCTTCAGGGAACATTCGAAGATGATTTCCATCTCTTCCCGGTCCAGGGTTTCGGTCTGGAGCAGAATCTCGGCCAGGTGGCGCAGAAAGTCGCGCTCGCGGGAGAGGATCGCATGGGCCTGCTGGTAGCAGCCCTCCACCAGTTTTTTGACCTCCTGGTCGATGTGGCGGGCGATGTTTTCGCTGTGGCTGGCGGGGGCCAGGCCGTTGCCTAAAAACATGCTGTCATTCTTGGCGTAGGCGAGCGGCCCAATCACCTCGTTCATGCCCCATTGGCTGACCATGCGGGTGGCAATCTCGGTGGCGCGGATCAAATCGTCCTCGGCGCCGGTGGTCTGTTGGCTGAGCCCGACTTCCTCGGCGGCCCGACCGCCCATCAGGATGGTGACGCGGCTGCGCAGATAGGTCTTCGAGTAGGCATGGCGGTCATTGAGCGGCAGTTGCTGGGTATGACCCATGGCCTTGCCGCGGGGGATGATGGTGATCTTGTGCAGCGGATCACTCTCCGGCATGAAGCGGGCGACAATGGCATGTCCGGCCTCGTGGTAGGCCATGGTGCGGCGATCGTTCTCGCTGATCACCAGCCCCTTGCGTTCGACGCCCATGAGAATGCGGTCCTTGGCCCGTTCAAAATCCTCCATTTCGATGGCGTTCTTGTTGGCGCGCGCTGCAATGAGCGCCGCCTCGTTCACCAGGTTGGCGAGTTCGGCGCCGGTAAAACCAGGGCTGTTGCGGGCGATTTCATAGAGATCGACCGAAGGGGCGATGGTGACGCGCTTGGCATGAACCCCAAGGATCTTGAGCCTTCCCTTGACGTCAGGCGGCAGGATGGTGACCTGCCGGTCGAAGCGGCCGGGCCGCAGAAGAGCCGGATCGAGGATGTCGGGCCGGTTGGTGGCGGCCAGCACGATGATGGTTTCGTCGCGGCCAAAGCCATCCATCTCGACCAGCAGGGCATTGAGGGTCTGGCCGCGTTCGTCCTGGCCGCCGACGGTGCCGGCTCCGGCCCGGTGGGCACCCACGGCATCGATTTCGTCGATGAAGACGATGCAGGGGGTATGTTTCTTGGCCTCGCGGAAGAGGTCTCGCACCCGCGAGGCGCCGACGCCAACGAACATCTCGACAAAGTCGGAGCCGCTGAAGCTGTAGAATGGTACCCCGGATTCGCCGGCGATGGCCTTGGCCAGCAGCGTCTTGCCGGTGCCGGGCGGCCCCTGGAGCAACACGCCTTTGGGAATGCTCGCGCCCAAGCGGCTGAAGCGCTGCGGGTCTTTCAGGAACTCAATGATCTCGACCAGCTCATCCTTGGCCTCGGGAATACCAGCCACATCCTCGAAGGTGACCTGCTTGGCTCCCGGTATCGGCAGGATCGCCCGATCCTTGGCAAAGTCGGAGTTTTCCTCCCTCTGCTGTTGGCGCTGGCGCCGGTTGCTAACGAGGCAGATCACGAGCAACAGCGCGATGGGCAGGGTGATGGTGGCGAAGTTCCGGAAGGGTGAGGGCTGGTCGGAGTCGGTGGTGATCGCCACCTTTTTCGCCATGAGCTGCGGCATGAGCGAGGCAACATCCGGGGAAAAGGTGGTGAAGGTGCGGCCGTAGATGTCGGAAACCGTGACCGTGCCGCCCTTGAGATGCACCTCGACGACCTCGTTGTTGTCGAGGCTGGTGAGGAATTCGTTGTATTTGATCGGCGGCAGTTTTTGTTCCAGGGTATAGAAAAGGTAGCCGGCCACGCCAAAGAGCGCCAATATGGCGAGGATGATGCTGTTCTGGATGATCCGTCCCATGCGTCTCTCCGGCTCCGGTACAGTAAAATGAATAATTGGTGGCGTCTTCCTTTTTTCATATTAGCGAAACGGTTCCTGCTCCGCCAAAGAAAAAAGCCCGCCATCCGGCGGGCTTTTCATTGTGCGCCCGGCACGGGCGCACTCTTGCAGGTGCAAGTCCCACCGTAAGTGGGCCAGGGCAAACGAAGCGAAGCGCAACTGCCTGAGGGGCGACCGGATGCGGGGAGGAAGCGTGGAGCGAAACCGCGAACCGCTGGACAAGAACCGGATGAAGGCGTTGCCGGGCCGGCCGGGAATCGCGAAGCTCTCGCGGTCAAGTCCCGGGCGGCGTAACTCCGGCGGTTATGCGGGGAAGGATCGCGTTCTTACCCGGAGGGTTCCGGCTGATAGACCCCGGTTTTTTTCCGTGCCTTTGCGATGGCAAGGGCGTTTTTCATGATCGGTGTCCGCGTTATGAAACCGAGGTTACACGCCGGTAATGGCGGAAACCCATGCCTTCGCCAAGGCGAACAAGCCACCACTCCCGATCATGCCGCCGATGAAGCAGGCAACCGCCCACAGCCCAACCAGCACCGAGGCAACGCCCAAGGCAATCAGGGCTCCCTTCGAAACATTGACAGCCGCCGCTGATTGCTCGGTTACACGGGTACGGGCCAATACTGTGTTCGTCATGGTCGGCCTCCCTTTGTGGTAGTTTCCTTGCGCGTACATCATCCGCTGCGGCCCTTTCTGATTTTTATTATAAGCATGGACATGGGAGGCGCAATAAAAAAAATGAATAATTATAAATGGTTACATAACAACAAGAGATGTCAGCATCAGGGGATTTAACGATGTTAATATTCCGGGATAAAATTGGGAACAGTACTTGACAACAAGCGATGATGGAATGATGGGCAAGATGAACGGATTAGAGAAAAGCGGAAGAGTCGTTGATCGTTCGTTCCTCGAGGAGTGCGGGGTGGTTGCGGCTGCTTCTGTTCAGAAACCTGAGACAGCCGGGCCGAAAACGCAAATGCGGCAAATTGTCGCATCCGGGGTGAGGGGGCAGGGGTGGCTATTTGGCTGGCGGATATTTTTGGAGCTTGCGCTGCAGTGAACGGCGGTGGATGCCGAGCTTCTGGGCCGCGGCCGAGATGTTGCCCCCGCAGTCATGAAGTACCCGGTTGATGTGTTCCCATTCCGCCCGGGCCAGCGACGGGGCCTCGAACCCCTCGTCGCCGGGAGCGACCCCCAGCGACTGGTCACGGGCAAAGGCGTTGAGAATATCGTCCACATCCGCCGGTTTGGGCAGATAATACAGGGCACCCAAGCGCACCGCTTCCGCGGCGGTGGCGATGCTGCCGTAGCCGGTGAGCACCACGATCCGCATGGCCGGAGATGCCTCGCTGGCTGCGGCAATGAGTTCCAGGCCGGACTTGCCCGGCATTTTCAGGTCGACCACCGCCATGGCCGGCTTTTTTTCACCGATCACGGCCATGGCCTCGTCGTAGTTTGCTGCCGTGAATACGGTAAACCCGCGTTTGGCAAAGGCCTTGGCCAAACGCTCGCGAAAGAAATCCTCGTCATCTACCAAAAGGATGGTCTGCTCCATACGAAAACCTCCTACTCATACCAGTCCGTTGAAAAAACCATCCCTGGCTTTTTCAACTGTCGGTTGGCCAAAGGCGCTTTGGCCAACCTCGCGAATTTTTTGGCCCTTTCGGGCCGGCAAAATTCGGGGCCACGTCCCTGTGGCGCCAACAGCCCGTTTTTCAACGGGCTGATACGCCCTCAACCGGTTTGCGGTTGAATCCGGCTCCGGGCAAAGGCCAGTCGTACCACAGTGCCGCTGCCCGGCCGGGACGCGATGTCCAGTTCGCCACCAAAGCGCTCCGCTGCGGAACGCGCCAGATAGAGGCCCAGACCCAGACCCCGCCCCGGCTCTTTGGTGGTGAAAAAGGGCTCGCTCGCCTTGGCCAGGGTGGCTTTATCCATGCCGCTGCCGTGATCGCGTACCTCGAAGATCAGATGTTGATCGTCGAGCAGGCAGGCGAGAGCCACCGTGGCCCCCGGCGGTGAGGCGTCGAGCCCGTTCTTGAGCAGCCCCCGGACAATGCGGCTCACGGTACGGAACGGCATGCGGATCATCAGATCACCGGTTCGGTTGGTCACCGTGATGCGTTCTCTGGCCGCGGGGGGCAGGGTACGGAGGCTTTCGTCGATCACCCATTGCACCGCGAACTCCTCCAGCTCCTCGCCCAGATGCTCTCCGGCATCGGCTGCCATGTGATACAAGATTTCCCGGCAGCGGTCAACCTGGCGGCGGATCAGAGCGGTGTCGGCCAAAAGCTCCGGGTCGCCTTCTTTTTCTTTCAGGGCATGGTGCATTTCGCTGGCGGCCACCGCAATGGTTGCCAGTGGCGTGGAAAATTCGTGGGCCGCACCAGCGGCGAGGGTGGCCAACGAAGCGAGTTTTTCATTGCGGAGTTTTTGTTCCCGGAGATCGGTCAGAGTCTGCTGGTGTTCGTCCAACGCCTTGCGAATCCGGCCGACAAAAAAAACGATGAAGGCGGCACTTACCCCAAAGGAGACCAACATGCCCTGGAGATGAATCGCCATGGGGTCGCGGAGCAATTCGAGTCCTGCCGGCTCGAAATGGCAGAAAGCGAGCAAGTCGCCCAGGGTGGTGGTGCCGATATCATGGGCCGCCGTTTCGTAGCGGGGAAGAAAGAAAAGGGTGGCGTAGGCGATTACCGTCAGGGCGGAGATCGCCCATGAATAGCGGGGTTGCATCAGGAGCGCCGCCAGGGTGATGTGGACGAGATAGAGGAGGGTAAAAGGATTCATCGGGCCGCCGGTGTAGTAAAGCAGGGCGGTAAGCAGCAGAATGTCGAGCAGCAGGACCAGGGCAAAGGTGTGATCGGCAACTCTGCTGCCGCGGCTGAGTCGGTAATGAAAAAGGAGGTTGCTTGCTATCTCGAAGCCGATGATGGCAGACAGGATAAGCAGCGGGATGTCGATGGCAAAGAGCAGGGAAACCAGGCCGATCAGGAGTAGCTGGCCGCAGATTGCACCCCACCGCAGCCGCAGCAGCCAGCGGAAGGCGATATGTGGCGGCCCCGAGGAAAGGGGCGGAACGGTCTGGTCCATCGATATACCTTATACCTTGAAATGAAGGATGGCTGCGACAATTTGCCGCATTTGCAGGGCGGGTTTCCCGTGGTATGAAAATTTTGTGTGTTCCTCCTCCGACGTTCACCGGATGGGGGGCGGATTTTCAGCGGGCGGCTCCCCCTGGAAAAACTCGGCCAACCATTCGGTGAACGTTCGCCCCCCAGGTGGCTGGGCCATTGCCGGTGGAACCTTAGGGTACCACATCTTTTTTCCGGCGGCAGCCTTTGGAGCGCGTAGTAAGTTCGGCAACAGATCAATGTTGTTCTCAAGCCCCGGGCGGCAAGTTTATCCATCCCAATCGGGGATAAGCCAAACCTTGGGGCAGCACTTTTTTATCGCTCTTCCGGCCAATTCAGCGAACAGTTCACACTTCGCCCTTTCCCCGGCGTTCTGTACCAGAATTTTTTTATTCAGAAGGCCGGCTATCGCGCGATAGCTGGTTGCCCGGCTGGCTTTTGTCATTCCAGCATATTTCCGGGTTGTCAGTCCGCCGGTAAATCCATCAGGCCCTGCGTCCAGCAGCCGGTTCACCACCCTGCGTTGCCGTTCCGTCATCGGCGTTTCCCGATGTTTTCCCCAGAAGTTGGCCTTTTCCATCTCACTGCCCGGAGGGGCCTCATAGCGGACTTTCTCCCGGCCGACCGGGCCGGAAGTGACCTGCATGGCCGCCTCGGCGCGAAAACCACCGACTACGATACGGTGCAACCCTGAATATCCGTGGGGAAAAGAGCTGCCTGCCAGCCATGCAGCCTTGACACGGTCAGCGGCTGATTATAGTTCCGTAATGCTTCATGGAAAAGATTCTTTTCCAGGTTGACCGAAAATATTCCGGTAGCCTGGCTAACGTGCCGGTCCGCTTGAGGAATCTGAACACCCACCCCATAAACAGCCCGTTGAAAAACGGGCTGTTGGCGCCACAGGGACGTGGCGCCGAATTTTGCCGGCCCGAAAGGGCCAAGAAATTCGCGAGGTTGGCCAAAGCGCCTTTGGCCAACCGACAGTTGAAAAAGCCAGGGATGGTTTTTTCAACGGCCTGATAAGGGGGCATGAAAACCAATTTTTCCTCTGATCGGCCCGGCACAGGGCGAATGGCTCTGCTTGTGGACCTCAATGCCGATCCGGAACGGCTGTGATTCAAAACCGCTTACAAATTGCCGAAGACTTG
>JAJZSH010000146.1 GCA_021822005.1 Deltaproteobacteria bacterium
CGATCTCTTGAAAGGTGAGTCGCCGGTGTCCGGGGCGGAGGTGTCCATGTGGGGGTAAGAATCCTATTGGGGTATGACAACGGAGCGGGCGCACCGTTGACGGTGAGTCCGGGGCGGTGTCGTCCGGTGGGAAAAAGTTTGTACAATCAGTCGCAACACGCACTGGCTAAAGGAAATAGCCGGGGGTGTCAAGAAAAAAAATTGACGTTTATCTTTAAAATCGGTATAAGGGCCACACTTTGACCATGGAAGGCATGCTTTCCATGGTGAAGAACTCAAAAACAGGTTCACTATACCATAAAACACCATGCTGTTTCAACAGAATGCGCTTCACGAGATAGAGGGCTTTTTTCCCGGGGGAGTATTGAGGCAGTCGCAACAAGGCCCATCATCTTGCCTTGTCGGTGCTTTTCCCCTTGTTACGAGACCATCGGAATTCATTCTTTTCATTTGCCATAAAAATTAGTAAAAACTAAAAAATGGAAACGACGGAAACGGTGGAGTGATCGTTCTCTTTTTTCCCCTTTTTGTTTTATGGGGATATGGTGAACGGTGCAGCCTGCCCCGCAACCGATATCGAGGGTTCGCTTGAAAGACAAGGTTTTGATTGCAAATCGGGGCGAGATTGCCCTGCGGATCATGGAGGCCTGTAAAGACCTGGGCCTTGATTATACTGTGATCTACACCGCGGCGGATGAGGAATCCGAACATGTGCGCCGCAATCTGGACAGCCAGAGCAATGTCCGCCGGGCCTGGCGTGTCTCGGCCTATACCGATCCCAACGATATTCTTTCCGTGGCGGATCACACCAATTGCACCGCCATCCATCCCGGCTATGGCTTTTTCTCCGAGGACTTCCGTTTTGCCCGGCGGGTCACGATCCGCAACCGGCCCCTGACCTTCATCGGCCCGAAATGGGAAGTGGTCAAGGATCTTGGCGACAAGATCAATACCAAGCGGGTTGCCAACAGGCTGGGAATCCCGACCATCCCAGGCACCGACGGCCCCATCTATAACGAGATGGAGGCCGAGGACATGGCCCTCCATCTTCTGAAAACCCAGGACGGCCAGAAGGTCAAGAATCCGTCCATCCTGGTCAAGGCCGCTGCTGGCGGCGGCGGCATGGGGATCGAAGAGGTCTACCAGATCGAGCATTTCCGGCGCATCTACCGCCAGGTACAGAACTATGCCAAGCGTCAGTTCGGGGATGGCGGGGTGCTCATCGAACAGCGGATCCGCGACTTCAACCATCTTGAGGTGCAGCTGGTGTGCAGCCGGCACGGCGAGCGGGTTCATTTCGGCACCCGGAACTGTACCATCCAGAGCACCGGCCGTCAGAAGCGGCTTGAGGCCGCGCCCGGATTCGACAACTCCTGTTTTACCTATGATTTTGACGGCCAGGAGGTGCTGGACAAGGTTGTTGAATACTCGCTCAAGCTTGCCGCCCACGTCCGCTACGATAACGTCGGCACCTGGGAGTGGATCGTCACCCGGGACGGCCAGCCTTATCTCCTTGAGGTCAACACCCGAATCCAGGTGGAAAACGATGTCTCCGCCCGGGTCAGCTACATAAACAACAAGCATCCCAACCTCATCCGCGAGCAGATCAGGCTGGCCCTTGGCGACAAGATGGGCTTTCACCAGGGAGATATAACCTCCCGTGGCGCGAGTATCGAGTTCCGCATTGTCGCGGAAGACACCGCCCGGGGCTTTGCTCCCTGGATCGGGACGATCTCCCGGTTTTTCTACCCGCAGTATGACTGGTCCGCGGTATACAGCCATGTGCCCACCGACCGTTCCTATGCGATCCCCAGCGAGTATGATCCCAACCTGGCCCTGGCCCTGGTCTGGGGCGACACCATGGAGGAAGCCAAGGAACGGGGGCGGAAATTTCTGGCGGAGGTGGCCATCGAAGGCAGCAACGCCGCAGGTGGCCAGATCATGACCAACCTCCCCTATCTTCAGGAAAACATAGCCCGACTGCTCACCTTCTGATGAGCCGGCAGCGCCGCTTACGCTGCTGTTAGCCGTTGTTGAAAAAAGCTGGTCATTTTATATGGACAAAACGGCAGCAGCGATAGCGGCGTAAGGCGCCGTAGAGCAACAGCCGGAATGGTACAAGTTATTTTGTAACGGCGCCTAAATGGCACAGGTATTACTCCATGGAAGATTTACGAAAGCGGCTGCTCAAGATAGAAGAACGCACCAGCTACCTGAGCCAGATCAAGGATGGCGTTGAGTGGGGGAATCTCTCCGGCCTGCGCGAAAAATTTGTCTCCCTGCGGGACAGGTTCTACGACTACACGGAAGACCAGCTCTCCGGGGAGATCAGGGCTCTTGAGGAGTCCCTGTCTTTTCTGGAGGCCCGCTGCGAAGAGACCATGACCTCCATGGACCGGGTGCGCATTGTCCGCAATCCCCACCGGTTCTCGCTGAAAGACATCCTTGAGAATGTCTACGAGGATTACACCGAACTTGGCGGCGCCGAGGAGGTCAGCATTGATCCGTCCATGGTCGCGGCCAGGGCCAGCATCATGCGCCGGGTGAAAAACAAGTCGGTCATGCAGCAGGTCATGGTCATCGGCCACGAGAAGGGCCATGGCGAGGAATACCGCAATGGCGGCTGCAGCAAGCCCTGGGGCAACGAGAAGGCCCTCCGCTACATGCGGGTGGCTGAAACCGAAGGCATTCCCATCCATTTCTATATCTTCACCCCCGGTTCTTTTCCGGTGGAGGATTATCCCGGCGCCGGCCAGCAGATCG
Organism: Deltaproteobacteria bacterium; assembly: GCA_021822005.1. Lineage (GTDB taxonomy): Bacteria > Desulfobacterota > Desulfobulbia > Desulfobulbales > Desulfurivibrionaceae > Thiovibrio. Next base: position 2,764 of record JAJZSH010000146.1, read on the forward strand.
CGAGAAATCTCTACGCCATGGCCAAGCTGCGGGTGCCGATGATTTCCGTCACCTCGGAAGGCGGCTCCGGCGGGGCCGAGGCCGTGGGCATGGCCGATGTCCGGCTGATGTTTTCCCACGGCTACTACTCGGTTATTTCCCCGGAAGGCGCGGCAGCCATCGAGGGCAAGATCCGCGAGGGCGAGAAGATGCCCAAGGAGCTGGTGGAGGCCTGCGCCGAGCGTCTGCACATCACGGCGGAAGAAAACCTCAAGCTCGGGACCATCGACCGGATTATCCATGAGCCGCCCCTGGGCGCCAAACGGGACGATTTCGGCTTTTTCCGGCAGCTCAAGAGCGAGATCATCCGGGCCACCGACGAGGTGGTGCTGAAAACCAAGAGCCTGAGAGCGTTTCGCGCCTACGAATTGAAGATGAAGAAGGCGGAGGAGCGGGTCGTTGAAGAACCGCATATCGAGATTTCCTGGGATCTCAACGAGGATGAAGTCAAGCGGCTGCTCAGTTACCGCTCGAGAAAATACCGGGCCATGTCCTGCAAGGCCTATTCCGAAGAGAGCTCGGCCTGTTCCGCTTTCTGCCGGAAGGCAAAAAAGAGTATAGCCAAACTGTATTACACCTTCCGTTATGACTTGCTGAAGAGTCAGCAGAAACAGGTGAAAAAGGTTTTCCAGGATGTGTCCGGCGAGGGTTCCGTGCTGCTCAAGCAGGTTTCCTCCCCGATCACCGCTGCCTACGATTTTATTTCGCGAAAGCCCGGGGTTCGTCCGGGCAAACCTCCTGCCGTCGCCGGCGGTGGCGGGGAAGACCCCATCGAATTCGGGGATGTCTATACCAGCCCGCTGGCCAACGAGGACCGCACCGTGACCTGCCCCAATGCCGAGAAACAGGGGTGCAAGGATCTCTGGGTGCCCGACCTGTACGGTGAATTCGGCGGGGTCTGCGAAAATTGCGGCCACCATTTTCCCTTGGAATATCAATGGTATCTCAAGCATCTTTTTGATCCGGATTCCATCCGGGAATTCAATGCCGGGGTCTGCGCGGGCAATCCCCTGGCCTATCCCGGCTTTGAAAAACGGTTGCAGTCCGCCATTGCCAAAACCGGCCGGCGGAGCGGCATCATCACCTTTGACGCCAGGGTCATGGGCGTTGATCTGGTGGTGGCCATGCTGTACAGCGATTTCCGAAACGGCACCGTCGGGGCAGCCGAGGGCGAAAAATTCGTGCGGGCCTGTGAATCGGCCAAGCTGAAACGGCGGCCCCTGCTGGCCTATGTGCACACCACCGGCGGCATCCGTATCCACGAGGGAACCCTGGGTGTGGTGCAGATGCCCAAGTGCACCATGGCGGTGCGGGAATACATCGACTCCGGCGGGCTGTACATTGTGGTCTACGACAACAATTCCTATGCCGGGCCGGTGGCGAGTTTTCTCGGCTGTTCGCCGTATCAGTTCGCCATCCGCTCGAGCCGGGTCGGTTTTGCCGGGCCCCGGGTTATCCGCGACACCACCGGAGAGGATATCCCGCCCGATTACCATAACGCCCGCAATGCCCTGCAACGTGGACACATCCAGGGCATCTGGGACCGCCGGGAGTTCCGGCGTAATCTCCATAAGTCCCTGCTGACCATGGGCGGCGGCAATCTGTACTACAGGTGATGCGCTGAAGGCTAACAGCCAACAGCTGAAAGCTGTTAGATCAAACAGTTTCATGACGGTTTGCGATGACTGACGAAATAGATTTCGACGCAATAATTGGCAAGTATCGTTCCGATCCGTTTGACTATATGGACGTGCGGACCGTCCATACCGGCCAGGTCCGCTTCCGGGTGAGGGAAGACGCCGAGGTGGAGGGACCATCCGGCGAGTGGCACCATGTCCGGGGCACCCTTCTCTATGAACTGCTGCGGGAGGGGAACCAGAAGAAGATCTTCTCCTCGAGCAACGGGGTGGTTTCCTTTATCCGCAGCGACCTGGAAGGCCAGTTTGTCGAGGCGGGAGAGAAGATTCTCACCATCCGTCATCCGCTGAAAAAACGCGAGATCATTGAGAATATTCTCCGTCAGGTGTTGGAGCCCTTCAACGCGCCCGAGCGGGCCAAGTATTTTTTTTCCCTCGACCTGCAGGCCAAGATCGACAAGCACGGCCAGCGGGCGGTCTCCATCAAGCCCGGCGACGAGATTCTCACCATGTCTCTGATGAAGCGCGACACCCCGGTCTACTATGCCGGAGAGCCGGGGATCATCCATTCCGTGTATTTCCAGCCGGGGGTCAGTGTGCCCCAGGGCGAGCCGCTGCTGGGCATCTGTTCCCAGGAAAAGCTGCCCATGATCCAGAAGATCATCACCCGCGTCAAGGCGGAATGGGAATAGTAACCGTTCAGCGTTGCCGAAAATTTTGGTGTCCTTGATGAACGATTACATGCACATCCCCCTTCTCATCGTCTTGCCCGCTTACCCGCGAAGCCGATAATGGTCGAGCCTCTTTCCTTTCAATCCGTCCGCCAACTCATCTCCGAGGAGGAGATTCCTTTCCGTCTGGCCCACTATCCGGCCGAGGTCGTCCAGGCCGTGTACCGCTATGGCGCTCCGGTGGGCAGCGCCATCCATCACCTGCCCCGGGCCGAACGGCTGATGCCCCTTGCCCGGCAGCGGATCAACGAGTATGAGGCCCGCGGCCAGTCCTGCCCCAGCGGCATGGTCTTTCTCGCCGATGAACTCACCGATGGCCGCGGCCGGTTCCAGCGGTCCTGGCACGCTCCGCCCGGCGGTCTCTGGCTGACCCTGGTCATGGCCAACACCCTGCTGCCTGAGAGCATGCGCCTCTATCCCCTGGCGGCCGGGATGGCCTGCTGCGAGGCTGTCCGGAGTTATGGCCTCGATGCGCGCCTCAAATGGGTCAATGACGTGCATGTGGCAGGGCGAAAGATCTGCGGGGTGCTCTGCGAATCGTTTGCCAGCGCCACATTTGCCGAGGAATATGTGCTGATCGGGGTGGGCCTCAACATCAACAACCTGGCCTTCCCCGCCGAGCTGGGCGCAACGGCGGTGTCCATGAAGGAGATCCTCGGGCGCGACACCGAGCTGACCGGTTTTGCCGCCCGGCTGCTGGCCAAGTTTTCCTGGTCTTTCGGCCTGCTCTGCCATGACGAGGCCCAACAGCTGGCCGCGGACGACGGTTCCGGCGCGCACCTTCCGGACAGCCTCCTGCTTGCCGCCTGGCGGGAGCTGAGCGACACCGTGGGCCGCCGGGTCTGGTTCGGCTTTGATGTCCAGCAGCAGCCCCAGTATCGGGCGGAGGTGCTGGGCCTTGCCCCGGACGGAGGGATCGTTCTCCGGCATCTTGAGACCGGGGCCGAGATCGTCGAACATTCTGGAGAATTGCTGTATATTGATTGATGTTTTTTGCCACGAAATCCACGAACCCCACGAAAAGAATACAGTTTGCCCCTGGCTTGCCTGACCGCTTTTGTGGATTTCGTGGGGTTCGTGGCGGAGTCTTTCAGCCATGCCATCTCCAGCCACCCCAGTCTCGGTCATCATCCCCACCCATAACCGGGCCGGTTTTCTGGCCCAGGCCATCGATTCGGTCCTCTCTCAAACCTACGCCAGTTTCGAACTCATTGTGGTGGACGACGGCTCCAGCGATGAGACCCAGGCGCTGCTCGCCTCCCACGGCAAGGCGCTCGTCAGCCTGCGCCAGGAAAACCGCGGCCCGGCCGCAGCCCGGAATGCCGGGATCAGGGCGGCCCGCCATCCCCTCCTCGCCTTTCTCGATTCCGATGACCGTTTTGCCCGGCAGAAGCTGGCCATCCAGGCCGCCGCCATGGAGGCGCAGCCGGACCTGCTCATCTCCCACACCCAGGAAACCTGGTTTCGCAACGGCCGGCATCTCAACCAGAAGAAACGGCACGCCAAGGAGGGCGGCGATATCTTTGCCCGCAGTCTTGCGCGGTGCGTGGTCGGGATGTCCACGGTCATGGTCCGGCGTGAGTTGTTTGCCCGTATCGGCCTGTTCGACGAGGCGCTTCCCTGCTGCGAGGACTACGACCTCTGGCTCCGAGCCAGTGTCGCGCATCCCTTTCTTCTGGTTGACGTCCCGCTGACCATCAAGCACGGCGGCAGGCCCGATCAGGTTTCGGTGCGGTTCCGGGTCGGCATGGACCGCTTCCGTATCCGGGCTCTGGAAAAGCTTCTTGCCGACGCCCCTCTCACCCCCGATCAGTCTCGCCTTGCCTGCGAGGAATTGGTTCGCAAGGCCACTGTTTACGGCAATGGCTGCCTCAGGCATGGCCGGAATGAAGAAGGGAACCGCTGTCTGGCGCTTGCCTCCAGACAGCCCCGGTTTCCATTGTAGCCAGCCCCGTTGTATCTTTGCATTTTTTTAAATCTTGCGCATATCCAGAAGAAAGATTTAGGAACATGGGGATCGCGGCAAAATTGAATCTCTTTTAGGGTCTAATTCCCCGCAGCTTGCTGCGGGTGTAGTTCATTTCGATTCAGCGCTTTCATTTACGAAGCCTGCGGCATCAAGCTGCCTCCCATCAAGAAGACCATGCTTTCCGCCCGGTTGCAGAAGCGGCTGCGGCAACTGCACCTGGAATCCCTGTTTTGCCCCAGCCAGAAGACCGGGGCCATGTGCCATGGAGTGATGCCGGTCTGCGCGGATCCGGGCATGGAGGACAGTTTCCGTTTTGTGGAGACTTCGGTGCGCCACATGGTTGAGATCCTGACCCACGGCGATGTCAGATC
>JAJZSH010000147.1 GCA_021822005.1 Deltaproteobacteria bacterium
TCACCCGTACGGCCGGGTTCATCGCCCGGGCCTGCCGGAGTACCTCCAGGCCGTCCATGCCCTCCATCTTGAGATCAGTCACCACGAGATCGAAGGGCCTGGCCGCCATCGCCGCCATCGCCGCCGCGGGCTCGGTGTAGGTCTCGATTTCGAAGCCGATCTTGCTGAACATCTGCTGGAGCCTTTTGCCCACAATCGGCTCGTCATCGACCACCAGCAGCCGTTTCATCTTTTCGCTCATTTTTATTCCTCCTGCGTTGCCGCCGTTACATGTCGCGGGCGACGATGCCATAGTCCCCCATGAGAAAGGCCTCGGCGTACCGTTCCACCGCAGCATCGTCGGTCATCTGCACATCGAGTTGCCGGGTAAAGCCGACCAACCGCCCCAGGATATCGAGGCTGCGCTCCATCTCGCTCTGCACCAGGTTGCTGGTCCGGGCGATGACCAGATCCCCCCGGGTGCGCACGCTGAAATCGAAGGCCTCCAAGATCGTGGCGATGAGGGTCGCCCGCCGCGACCGTTTGGCGATGTCGGTGGCGCCGCCCAGGAAACGGAAATAGATGTGGTTGTCCCTCTCCACGTCATGGCAGAAAGCATCGATAATGTTGAAATGATACCCGAAACGGAAACAAAGATTAACATAGGTATCGCTGATGATGGCAATATTGTGGCCGGTATATTGTCCGGACAGGGCGTCCTGCGGGGCGGTCAGCATGCTGTGCATCATGTCCTGGAAGCTCACCGGCATCGCGGCCCGGTGCCAGACCTCGGGAAAGAGCATCCCCTGCAAAATGGCCCGAAACGGCAGGGAACGAATGGCCGTAAAGGGCACAGCGTCGGGTGGGGCGTCGTCCGCGATCCCGCCGCCGATATCGATAGCAACGATGCCGGCCGGGATCGGCAGCTCCAGGCGGCGGGCCAGCTTGCCGCCGGGCATGCACTCCTCGTCCCGGCCGATATCCACCAGGGTGAGCACCGCGGTTTCGTGGATGAAGCGCAGCATGTCGTGGAAGGTCTGGCAGCCTTCGGGCCGGAATTCCTGCATGAGCGGGTCCACGAGATGGAGGCGGGAAACGTTGCGCAGAATGCGGCGCAGCATCCGGAACTCCGGCGCCATCTGCACGTTCATGGCGGTGGCTGCCTGGTAGGTGAGAAGTTCCACCACCCGGCCCCGGTAAATGCGGCGATCATCGGCGTCGACGGTGATCTCCTCCCCGTCCGTGACCTTGCCGAAAATCTCCGGCACCCCGACCAGGCACGGCACCCGGAATTCCCGGCAGAGGGTGGCCATGTGGCTGGCCGGGGTGCCCACCTCGGTGACAATGGCCGCGGCCTGCTGCATGACCTGGACAAACTGGGAGGAATCGCGGTGACTGACCAGCACCGCGCCCGCCGGAAAGGTCTTGAGATCGGCCAGGGTCTCGACCAGGCAGACCGGGCCAGCGCCGATGCCCTGCTGGGCAACGCGGCCCTGATCCACGGCGATGAGCGCATAGCCGGCGAGTTTTTCCGATAACGGTTTGCGTTCCTGTTGCGGCTCGTTCAACAACAAGGGCCGGGCCTGCAGGATATAGAGGGTATCGGCGGCATCCACCGTCCATTCGATATCCTGCGGCCGCTTGAACAAGATTTCGAGGTGGCCGGCGGTTCCGGCCAATTCCAACAGCTTTGCCTCGGCCAGGCATGGCTCCTGCGCCTGCGCCGCCGCCACCGGTATGGTCGTCAACCCGCCATTGCTGCCGGCATTGGCCATCAGCGCCACCTCCTTGCGAGCAATGGTAGCGTCAATGAGTTGCGGCGGCTCGCCCTTGGCGAGACGGAAAAAGTCGGTGGGCAGCTGGCCTTCCACCACCGCCTGCCCCTGGCCAAAGGCGCCCACCACCAGCATGTTCCTGGTGCCCGGCGCCATGGGGTCGTCGGTATAGATGATGCCGCTGGCCTTGGCATTGATCATGCGCTGGCAGCAGGCAGCAATGGAGAGCGTACCCCCCTCGGGGAAAACTTGACGGCGGTAGCGCACCGCCTTGGCCCCGAAGAGGCTCGCCACCACCTGGCAATATGCCTCAAATATCGCCGCCGGCTGCGCAGGCACCTGGAGGACCGAATGGAACTGGCCGGCAAAGGAAAAATCAAGATCCTCTTCCTGTGCGCTGCTGCGGACCGCAAGGAAGAGCGGGGCTCCGGCCGCTACAGCATTGAGACGGGCCACCATCGCGACCAGGCCGTCAAGCAGGCCGGGCGGCGGCTGGACTTTCTGCACCCGGGCCTCCAGGTCGGCACGCAATGCCTCCAGTTCGTCTTCATCGACCTTGTCGGCGGCCAGCAGTTGTTCAAAACGGCCGAATTTCGCCCGCAGGCCGGGGTTGGCGTCGAGCAGGTCATGGAATGAACGGGTGGTGATGACAAAGCCCTCCGGCACCCGCACCTGCGGGTGTTGGAGCAACTCCGAGATATGCGCCGCCTTCCCGCCGATGAGCGGCCAATGATGCGATTTGATCTCCGCCAGCCAGAGCAGTGCCGGGCCTTCCCGGTCATCCCGGCCGGTGACAATCGCCCGGACTCGCTCCTCAAGGCCGGCCAGAATCGGGGCCAGGCTAACCCAGCGCTCTTCGGTCAGGGCATTAAGAGCGGCCACCGCATCCTGCATGGCGCGGAGCAGTTCCTCAACCGTGCTGTCCACATAACGCTGGTCGAAGAGATAATCGCCGCTCAGCTTCTCGCCCATATCGGCCATCAGTTCGAGGGCGCGATTATTGGCCCCGAGTACGGTGCGAAATTGGGAGAAAATCAGGGAGAAAGGGCGGCAAGACTTGGCTCTCCCCCTGCTCCAGGGCCAGCCAAGGGGAGAAAACTTTTTGAGGGCATCGACCACCGCCATATGCTACCTTGGCTGCCCGAACAGCCTGCGGGAGAGACCGATCCGGCGCCGGACCGGTTCATGAAAAAGGCATGCCGGCCCGGAAACGCTCCAAGCCTGCATGCCATGCACCAGGAAACAGATCGGCAAGGCCTTGGCCGGCTGTTGAAAAACTTGTTTTTCGGCAGCCTGCGTCCGATCCATGGACGGATCGCCGGTAGTGTGAGGCATCGCGGAATTCACTTCCGCGATGCCGTAAGTTGAAAAAGCTACGGCTGGGTTTTGCAACATCCTGTTAGTGGCTGCCGCCACCTTTCTTGAAGATGGCCCCCACCGCAAAGCCGGCCATCATGGCGATCACGACGGCCATGATCCCATAGAGCGCTGCTTGATCAACCGCCATTTTGGATAAGGCGGCGGTGATGCCGACCCGCTCCACCTCAAAGGTGGTCGCCGCTTTGTCCACAACCCGGCCGGCGTTCACGGCCATCACCTCGACATTGTAGACTCCGGGCGGCGCCTGATAGGGCCAATCGACCACGACTTCGAAGGCATTGCCTTTTTCGCCTTGCTTCCTGGTGATGGTCCCTTCCTGAATACTATACACCATCTCCTTTTCCTTGAAGCGGATAAACTCCTCGAACCATTTCCGCTCCACGGGCTGGCCCTTGCCGTCCGCCACCGTGACATCCTTAGCCATGGCGTCGTAACCGAGCTGATGCTGCTGGCGCTCGGCCTCGCCAAGGATCAGGTCCAGCCTGGCCGTGCTGTTTACCAGATACACCACCGGCACGCCCTTGAACTCCATGCTGCCCTTCTTCATCCAGAAGAGACCGCCGGCCTTGCCCTGGTACTTCATCTCGGTATCGGTCGGCGGGGTCGAGACCTTCAGCACCAGCTCGTCGTTGGGGGCGCTTTGCCCGGTGATGGTCAGCTTGGCGCCATGGTATGACAACGTGATGGGCACCTTGGCCGGAGTTACTTCACAGGTGAGGGCCCGGGCCGCCACCGGCACGGAGACCATCGCCACCGCAGCGGCTGCCATGGCTGCCCACTGTTTCATTCCCGTCATCAGGGTCCGTTTCATCTTAGTGACCTCCCGCATAGGAAAGAAGGATGGAAGGCTCCATAACCAGTTCCAGGACAATCTTTACGGTTACCGCCAAAACGATGATGGCGAGCAGAATCTTCAATTGGTCGCCGTGCAGCTTCTTGCCGAGCACGGTGCCGATCTGGGCGCCGAAGACGGAGCCCAGGAGGAGCAGGATGGCCAGGAAAAAATCCACGGTGTGGTTGGAATACGCCTGCAGGAAGGTGACCTCGATGCAGGTAAAGAGGATCTGGAAAAGGCTGGTGCCCACCACGACGTGCATGGGCATGCGCAGCATGTAGATCATGACCGGCACCATGAGAAAGCCACCGCCCACGCCCATGATCGCGGCAAGCACGCCGACGATGGTTCCGAGAAAGAGCGGGACCAGGGCGGAATGGGTGACGCCTGATTTCTCGAAATAGGTCTGCATGGGCAGGGCGGCGAAGACCCCCCCCTTCTTTTCCCTCTTGGGTGCCGCCTTGGCCGCGCCCTGCTTGTTTTTCCGCAACGCATGCAGGCTCTCGAAGAACATGAAGGTACCGACCACGCCCAGCATGACCACGTAGGTCATCTTGATGAGGAAGTCGGCGCCGCCGGCAGCGCGCAGCGCCTTGATGACCTGAACGCCCGCCGCCCCGCCAACGAAACCGCCGATGAGCAGATAGATACCCATCTTGACATCGACGTTGCCGAGCCGCCAGTGGGAAAAGGTGCCGGAGGCCGAGGCCGCGACAATCTGATTCGCGTCGGTGGCCGCCGCAATGGTCGGCGGGATGCCGATCATCATCAGAAGCGGGGTCATGAGAAAGCCACCCCCCACGCCGAAGAGGCCGGACAAGAGTCCGACCGCCAGTCCCAAGCCCACCACCAGCAGATAGTTCACGCTGGTAAGGGCAATTGGAAGATACATGTACATTGCCTTTCCTCCTTTTAACAGTCCGTTGAAAAAACCATCCCTGGCTTTTTCAACTGTCGGTTGGCCAAAGGCGCTTTGGCCAACCTCGCGAATTTCTTGGCCCTTTCGGGCCGGCAAAATTCGGCGCCACGTCCCTGTGGCGCCAACAGCCCGTTTTTCAACGGGCTGTTAAGCTGTTTCCGTACCGCTAAACCGAAGGAGACCGCTGCGCAGGCTGCCGGCCAAGCTACTGACGGCGGCAGCGCCCCAGGCCCCCTTTTTCATTCGATTGACGACATGTTCGAAAACCGGCTCATCCCACGGCTCGATGATGACGGACCACAAGGCCGGCAAGAACCAGTTCCGTTCCTTGGCGATCCGGCGGCGCAACCGCTCGAACCAGGCGTTCTTGCGCACGATGGCGCTCCGGTCGCCGACGCCAAGCACCAGACAGAAGATGCGATAGGTACAGCAAAACCGCACCAGCAGATCGTCGGCCAGGCTCTCCAGCATGTGGATGTGAACGCTTACCTGTTCCACATCGCCAAGCCAGCGAGTCAGCGCCATGAACTGCTCGGCACAGCCTGCTCCTTCGCACCCGCCTTTTCCCTTTGCCGCGCGTTTCCCCACGAACACCGCGTGGACAACGCCGGTGGTCCGCTTCGCCAATTCGAAGGCCTGGAGGGTGGCGGAAAGATCGGCGCTGGAACCTTTCAGCAAAAGGGCAATCCCTAAGGTCATGCAGCTCCTTCCTTACTGGGTCGAGACGCCATGGTGCGGCATCAATTGCCGCCCCTAAAGCACTATTCGTGCCAAAACAACTATCTCTGTGTTTTTTCGTTCTTATCAACAGAAAGAGGGCGGGAGAAAACAACCTGGCTGTTCAACAATGAAACACCAAAGAGACAACTCATTGAAATAATTGGATTACACAGATGGAACAGTCGTTCCGATCTGAAACAGGGCGGCGGAACTTACTTCTTGTCCGGAATCAGATGACACTCTTTCAGGCGCCGCCACAGGGTGGTGCGGGAGATGCCGAGCAGGCGGGCGGTTTCGGTCTGGTTGAAGCCGGTCCGGCGATAGACCTCAAAGATATGCTCCTGTTCAAGCAACTTCAGGTGATCGGTCATCGCCCCCGGGGGAACCGGCCGCGTCTCGGTCAGGAAAATGTCGGGCGGCAGATCCTTCGGAATCAGCACCGGCTCCCGGGCGAGCGCCACCGCCCGTTCGACGATATTCTGCAATTCCCGGACGTTGCCGGGGAAGGGATAGGTGGCAAGGGCCTCCAGGAAATCACCCCCGACCTCCGGCACCGGCTTGCCGAACTGGGTGGCGACCAGCGAGACAAAATGGTTCACCAGCAGGGGAATGTCCTCCGCCCGCTTCCGCAAGGGCGGCAACTCGATGAGCACCACCTTGAGGCGATAAAACAGGTCCTGACGGAATTCACCGGCAGCCACCATCTTCTCTAGGTCGCGGTTGGTCGCCGCGATGATCCGCACGTCGATGGCAACCGGGGCAACGCCGCCAACCCGCAACAGGGTGCGCTCCTGAATGACGCGCAGCAGCTTGATCTGCATGCCCAACGGCATTTCCCCAATCTCGTCGAGGAAGACGGTGCCGCCGTTGGCCGCCTCCAACAGGCCCAGCTTGGTGCTGACCGCTCCGGTAAAGGCGCCTTTCTCGTGGCCAAAGAGTTCGTTGGCCACCAGATCGACGCTGAACGCCCCGCAGTTGAAGGGGATAAACGGGTGACGGGCGCGATCGCTGTTGGCGTGGAGGGCTCGGGCGACAAGCTCCTTGCCGGTGCCGCTCTCCCCCTGGATGAGGATGTTGCAGTTCAGGGGAGCCACCTGCCGGATGGTTTTGAAAACCTCCTGCATGGCCGCCGACCGGCCAATAATCTCGCCAAAACGATCGCTGCCGGCCGGCTCCTGATCGGGCACCCCACCGGCCTTTCGCGCCTGGCCGGCCTGCAAGGCCTCCCGGATGGTCTGCCGCAGTTCCTCCAGGCGGAACGGTTTGGCCAGGTAATGGAAAGCCCCCCCCTTGATGGCCTCCACCGCCTGGCTGATCGAGGCATAGCCGGTCATGAGGATGATCATCGCCTGTGGCGCCAGGCTGATCACCTGCTGGAGCAAGTCCAAGGCATTGGCATCGCCGAGGCGGACATCGGTCACCAGCACATCCGGCGCCCGCCCGGCAATGCGATTCATGGCCTCGGCAGCGGTCACAAACCCCTCCACCTCGTAACCGTCCCGGCTTAACGCCTGAACGAGCCGGCGGACGGTAACCAACTCATCATCGAGGATATAGACGAGTGCCTGTTGGCGGACCTGTATGGTCATGGAGATAACCACCTTCTTGCGGACGAGCCGCCCGGAAAAGGGCGGGACAAAATTATTGCCGCCACCCTAGCACGCCGGCAACAACCTTGCAAACTGAAAATCCGCGCGCAAACGATGGCGCCGCCAAGAGGCCATACGCGCCGCCAACGCTCGAAACAGTGCGCTCTACAAGAGGTTGCTGGCCAGTTCGGCCAGTTCGGAGCGCTCGCCCTTTTCCAGGTTGATGTGGGCATAAAGCCTCTGGCCCTGCATCTTCTCGATGAGGTAGCTCAGCCCGTTTGATTGGCTGTCCATAT
>JAJZSH010000148.1 GCA_021822005.1 Deltaproteobacteria bacterium
CCGCAGCCTGGCTTTTATTGCTCTGAGGATGGAATTACACCGGCGCTCAAACCCCATTGGAAAAGTGCGGAACAACCTGCCATTCTTCAAAGATTGACACTCCCTTGGCATGATTGATATATATATTTTATATGGCAGCAATAAAGCTTAGGAGCCGTTACACAACAACTTGTACAATTCTGGCCGTTCCTTTACGGTTCCTTACGCCGCTGACGCTGCTGCCGTTTTGGCCATAGGAAATGACCAGGTTATTTTGTAACAACGGCTTATTCCCTTTTTACGAAAAGATGCGTTTGAATGCTCCGGCTTTTACTCGGGGAACTCTACTGATATCAGGAGGTTATCATGAAAAAAAAGATGCTTACCAACAACTTTGGCGCACCGGTGGATGATGATCAGAATTCCCTGACTGCTGGTATCCCTGGCCCAGTGCTGATACAGGATGTCCACCTGCTGGAGAAGCTGTCCCATTTTGACCGGGAACGCATCCCGGAGCGCGTGGTGCATGCAAAAGGGGCAGGCGCTTATGGCTATTTTGAAGTCACTGCCGATGTGACAAAATACACTAAGGCCGGGTTTCTTTCTAAAGTGGGTAAACGCACAGAGGTTTTCATCCGTTTCTCTACAGTGGGCGATATGAAGGGATCGGCTGATGCAGAGCGAGACCCGCGCGGATTCGCTGTAAAGTTCTACACTGAGGAGGGGAACTACGACCTGGTAGGGAACAATACCCCGGTTTTTTTCATCAGAGACCCACTGAAATTTCCTGACTTTATCCACACGCAGAAAAGACATCCCGCAACAAACCTCAAGGATCCGGATATGTTCTGGGACTTCCTTTCACTGACTCCTGAATCCATCCACCAGGTTACTATCCTTTTCTCTGACCGAGGCACGCCCAAGACTTATCGCCATATGAACGGTTACAGCAGCCACACTTTCAAGTGGTATAACGACAAGGGCGAATACTTCTGGGTCCAATACCACTTCAAAACAGAGCAGGGTATTCAGAACCTTACCCGTGCAGATGCCGAAATAATGAAAGGCAAAGATCCCGACCATGCCACCCGGGACCTGTATGAGGCCATTAAGCGAGGTGACTACCCATCATGGAGGCTGGAAGTACAGATCATGACACCCGAGGAAGCAGAGAGCTACCGCTTCGATCCCTTCGACATCACCAAGGTCTGGCCTCACGCAGACTATCCACCCATTACCATAGGCCGCATGGTGCTTAATCGCAATCCGGAAAACTACTTTGCAGAAGTAGAACAGGCTGCTTTCTCCCCCGCTAATTTTGTGCCAGGGATTGCCGCCTCTCCGGACAAGATGCTTCAAGGGCGCCTTTTTAGCTACCACGACACCCATCGCCACCGTCTTGGGCCTAACTATCATTTATTGCCGGTGAACTCGGCAAAGGGTTGCCCTGTGAACAACTATCAGAGAGACGGATTCATGCGTTTTGACAACAACGGTGGTGGTAGTCCAAACTACTACCCGAACAGCTTTGGAGGTCCTGAGCCAGACCCCAAAGCTGCTGAGCCTCCCTTTGAAGTCTCAGGCAACGCTGCACGCCAAAGATACAAGCACCCCAATGACGATTTCGTACAGGCCGGGGATCTTTATCGCAAGGCAATGACAGACATAGATCGAGACCATCTGATCGGCAACATCGTGTCGCACCTCTGCAATGCTCAGAAACGCATCCAATATCGCCAGACAGCCATCTTTTACAAGGCTGACGCAAAATATGGAAGCCGAGTGGCGGACGGACTACAGTTGGACTTGGATGAGGTCAAACGACTTTCAGAGATGTCACATGAGGAAAGGGCAAAGGCCACGGCACAGGGAACCTAAAAAAGGAGGTTTAAAATGAAAAGAATGACAATGGGAGTCGTTGGACTTGGTCTGCTTTTATTGGGAACCAGCGTGGCCATGGGAACGGATAACGCGATCAAAATTCAGACAAAAGAGGGAATCGGAAAATATCTGACTGATGCCGATGGCAAGACGTTATACTGGTTCAAAAAGGACTCTCCGGGGAAAAGCGCCTGCGCAGGCCCCTGTGTGGAGAAATGGCCCATATACTACCGGGAAGGAGTTGCGGGGGCCAAAGATATCAAGGCTGAAAATTTCGGTACAGTTACAAGAGAAGATGGAAAAAAACAGACAACGTTCAAGGGGTATCCACTCTATTACTGGGTTAACGACAAGCAGGCAGGCGAAACAAATGGCCAGGGGGTAAATGACGTATGGTTTGTAGTCACCCCGGACAATTTCCCGCCCAAATAGCAATACTGCCAATTACAGCCAGTGCCTGACTGCGAGAAGGGGGGCGGGAGAGTATGCTTGCTCCCCTTTTTCTTTATCTGCCCGCATTGATTGACGATCAAATATCTTGACACTCAAGCTATACCCCTGTATCCTCCCCTCTCTTTTCCCCTTGCCTTGCCACCGATACGGTCGCACACCCGAAGCGGAGCGAGACAACCCATTTTCTTTAGCAGAGAGGTTCCGGATGCACACCCATTCCCTTGACACCTGGCAGCACCCCCATGATTTTACCGTCATCCAGGAACACGGCGAGAGACGGACCCGGCAGGTGCTGATCATCACCGCCATCACCATGCTTTTTGAGATTGCCGCAGGCATGGCCTTTGGTTCCATGGCCTTGCTGGCCGATGGCTGGCACATGGGCACCCATGTTGCCGCCTTCCTGATCACGATCTTCGCCTACCGTTTTGCAAAGAAACATGCAAGCAACAAGGCTTTTGCCTTTGGCACCGGCAAGGTCAGCGTCTTGGGCGGCTTTGCCAGCGCCATCGTCCTGATCGTGGTTGCCCTGATCATGCTCGTCGAGTCGGGCCAGCGCATCCTGGCCCCGCAGCCGATCCATTTCAATGAGGCCATCGCCGTGGCAGTCCTGGGGTTGCTGGTCAATATTGCCTGCGCCTTTCTCCTGCAAGACCGCCATGACCACACCCATGCCCACGCCGATGATGGCCATCACCATCATCATGACCACAACCTCAAGTCGGCCTATCTGCACGTCCTGGCCGACGCCCTGACTTCGCTTCTTGCCATTGCCGCCCTGCTTTTCGGCAAGTATCTCGGCTGGAACTGGCTTGATCCCCTGATGGGCATCGTCGGCGCGGTGGTTATCTCCCGCTGGGCCTATGGCCTGTTGCGGGAAACAGGCCGTATCCTGCTCGACGGCAGCATCTGTGGCAAGGAACTTGCCGCCATGAAAGAAAAAATCGAGAGGGCGCTGGATAACCGGATTGCGGACATGCATGTCTGGAAGGTTGGCCCGGCCCATTACGCGGCCATCATCTCCATTGTCACCCATTACCCGCAGAAGATTGACTATTACAAGGAACTGCTGCGCGATTTCACCGATCTTTCCCACCTCACCGTTGAAATACACACCTGCGAGGGAGAGACATGCCTGCCCCAATGACCGAGACAGCGAAACTTTCCCATCAGCTCGTTGAATTGTACGAAAAACTTTCATCCTGGGAGCAGGACGTGGTGAAAAGCTCCGGCCTTTCCCCAGCCCAGATGCACACCATCGAGATCGTCGGCCACGAAGACGGGTCTCCCCTGCGCATGAAGGAGCTGGCCAAGAAAATGGGCGTGACCACCGGCACCCTCACCGTCATGATCGACCGGCTGGAGCAGCAGGGGTTGCTCCACAGAACGCCCCACGAGACGGACCGCCGTTCCTACCTGATTGCGCTGACGGAAAAGGGGCAGGGGCTTTTTGCTGAACACCACCAATACCATCTGCGGCTCACCGAAGAGATTACCGCCACGCTGTCCAGGGAGGAACAGGAGCTGTTCGGCGCCGTTCTGGAAAAGATCATCGGCCAGATGTGAGGCTCGCGGCTGACGCCTTCCCCTCGCCTCACCGCCATCCTGGCCTGCGGGGATGCCTCGGTCTACAACGAGCTCAATCAGCTGGTTGCCGGCAGAACCGAGGCTTTCCGGTACGACGCCGACGGCAGCCTGATTTTCAGGGACGGGATCGTGGAGGATGAGGAAGAGGACCACGAGGAACAGGGCTGGAGCTACGAGTACGACCTGGGAGCATGGCAAGATCGAGGACAGAACCACCACCTGCGTCTACGACAATGAGGATGTCATCCTTGAGATCAGCGGCAATAGCACCAGCCGGTATGTGCACGGCCCCGGTCCGGCTCAGAAAGGCTTGCGGGGAGAATGTCTGGGGTGGCAAGGCTGCTAAAAGGTGCCGATCACCGCAGCATCCGTGGCAATGTCCGCCGGTTCCTGAAGGGGGCCGAGGGGGTTCTTTTTATAAACCTCTCCTTCAATGCGAGGCTGGCCGTCCCAGAGTTTGTACACCACCAGATCGTCCACCAGGACAATGAAGGCGGAAAAACGCCAGCCGGTCTGGTGGGCCTGGCGTTTGAAGCGCAGGAGGTCAAGGAAGAGATTGCCCTGCCGTTGACTTTTTAAGTTTTGGATCTTCAGTTCATAGGCGACACAGGAATCCTTTGCTTCCACGCAGCCCCTGAGGCCGGGGGGCAGATCGGTCATGGTGATGTTGGTGTTGGGCATGAATTTTCCGATGATGGCCAGGTAATTGAGAATCTGGATATTAGAGGTTTGGTAAGGGTCGAAACCAAGCTGCTGAAGATCTGTTTTTGTGGTTTCAAAGGGAATTATCAGGTCAAAGGAGGCCTTGACCTGATCAAAATTATCCCAGCGGGATTCATCCGTGGTCTTTGCCACAGGCAGCAGGCCCGAGCATCCCGAGGCCAGGCAGAGGACAAGGGCGAGCAGGATGGTCGTGTGCAGACGCATGGCGGTCCCCTTTCGGAAGGCAGGGAAAAAAGCGAGGGTCAGGCATCAAGATTGAGGACAACCCGGCCCCTCTGCTTTCCTTGTAGAATACATTCGATATGCCGGTCAAGCTCTTTGAGCGAAATTTCCGTGGTAAGGCGTTCCAGATTTGGCAACCGCCAGGTGGTGGCGATTTTTTCCCAGATGGGGAGACGGACCGCCATGGGGCATTCGGCGCTGTCAATGCCGATAAGGCTCACCCCCCGCAAAATAAAGGGGTAGACGTTCAGGGGCAGGTCCGGGGAGGCAGCATTGCCGCAACAGGTAACCGCGCCGCCATAGCGGGTGGACTTGATGGCGGTGGCCAGCATCTCGCCCCCCACCGTATCGATCACCCCGGCCCATTTTTCCTTGAGGAGCATACGGCCGCTGCGGTCGATGCTGTTCTCCCGAGAGACAATGTCCTGGGCGCCCAGGTCGCGTAAAAATTGTTCCTGTTCCGGTTTCCCGGTTGCGGCGGCAACCGAAAAGCCGCTTAAGGAAAGCATGGCCACGGCCATGCTGCCCACGCCGCCGGTGGCGCCGGTGACAAGGATCTTGCCCTGTTCCGGCAAGACCGGGTGGCGTTCTAGGCGGTCAACGGATTGGGCTGCGGTAAAACCGGCGGTGCCGTAGATCATGCTCTCCCGCAGAGCGAGTCCGGCGGGCAGGGGCATGATCCATTTGGCTGGAACCCGGATATACTGGGCAAAGCCGCCCGGCGTATTCATGCCGAGATCATAGCAGGAGACAATGACCGCCTCACCGGGGGAAAAATCGGGCGAACCGCTTTCCAGCACCTCTCCGGCGGCGTCAATGCCAGGGGTATGCGGGTAGCATCGGGTTACGCCGCGGTTGCCCGAGGCGGACAGGGCATCCTTGTAATTCAGCGAAGAGTATCGGACCCTGAGCAGAACCTCGCCCGGCGGCAGATCGCTGAGATTTCTGGTGACGATGGCCCGCTGGAACTGGCCGGGGGCGGTTTCCGTGACGACCATGGCTTGGAAGGTGGTAGGCAACAGGATGCTCCTTTGTGCTGTTTTGTATGAACATCGGCGAATTTGAGATGATTTTAAAGCGTAATATACCATGATGCGGCGCGGAAAGCCAACATCCGCCATCTCGCCCGCCCGGCAATAAAAAAACTGGTTATTTCCAGGAAAAAAATCTGCTGGCCGCCCCTCTTTTTTGCTATCCTGAATCTGATGCAATCTCACTCCAACCCATCATGGGCAGGATGTTACCCATATTGACCAAGAGAGGTGGCGCCGCATGAAAGTCTATGACGACAAGCACATCAAGAACATCGTTTTGCTGGGCAGTGTCAAATCCGGCAAGACAACCCTGGCCGAAACCATGGTTTTCGAGGCGGGGCTTACCAAGAGACGCGGCACGGTCGAGGACAGGAACACCATCTCCGATTATCACCAGATCGAGCAGGAACGCGGCAACTCCGTGTACGCCACCTCCCTGCACACTGAATGGCGGGATTACAAAATCAACATCATCGACACCCCCGGCCTGGACGATTTTGTGGGCGAGATTGTCTCCGCCCTGCGGGTGGCCGACACCTGCGTCATGCTGATCAACGCCCAGTATGGGGTGGAGGTGGGCACGGAGCTGGTCTGGAACTCGGTGGAAAAATTCGGCAAGCCCACCATCTTCGCGATCAATCAGGTCGATCATCCCAAGGCCGCCTGCGACGAGGCGGTGCTTTCCATTCAGGAGCGCTTCGGCAAGGCGGCGGTGTTGATGCAGTATCCGGTCAATCAGGGGGTTGGCTTCAACGGTATCATCGATCTGCTCAAGATGACCATGTACAGGTTCCCGCCCGAGGGCGGCAAGCCGGAGAAGCTGCCCATCCCCGAGAGCGAGAAGGAGAAGGCCGAGAAGCTGCATAACGAGCTGGTGGAGAAGGCCGCGGAAAACGACGAGGCCCTCATGGAGCTCTACTTCGCCAAGGGCAGCCTGGATGAGGATGAGATGCGCATGGGGCTTAAGATCGGCATGCGCAACCGGGAAATCTTCCCGATCTTCTGCCTGTCCGCCAAGCAGAATATGGGCAGTGGCCGGATGATGGGCTTCATCGACAACGTGGCGCCCTCGGCCCACGAGATGCTGCCTGAACATACCCTGGACGGCGGGGAGCTCGCCTGCGATCCGGCCGGGCCTCCGGTGCTCTTTGTCTTCAAGACCCTGGTGGAGCCCTATCTCGGCAAGATCACCTTTTTCAAGGTCTGTTCCGGCGAGGTGAGTGAAGGACTGGATCTGGTCAACTACCAGACCGGCGACAGCGAACGTCTGACCCAGCTCTTCATCATGGATGGCAAGGAGCGCAACCAGGTGAAGAAGCTCTCGGCCGGCGACATTGGCGCGACCTTGAAAATGAAAGGCACGAACACCAATCACACCCTGCACTCCAAGGAGAAAAAGGTGGGATTGGCGCCCATCGAATTTCCCGAACCGCGCATCTGTTCGGCCATCGTGGCCAAGGAGAAAAAGGACGAGGAAAAGCTGGGCGAGGCGCTGCGCGACATGCAGACCGAGGACCAAACCCTCAAGGCCGAGTTTGCCGCGGAGGTGAAGCAGTTGATCCTCTGGGGACAGGGCGAGTTGCACCTGCAGGTGGCCCGG
>JAJZSH010000149.1 GCA_021822005.1 Deltaproteobacteria bacterium
AAGGCATGTCCCGGTTGCGGCAGGCCTTTGCTGTTGAAAGAAGATCGTTTCGGGAAATACTGGTACTGTTCGGGGCATCCCGAATGCCGGCATTCCGAGTCCTACGAAAAAGACGGCGGGCCTGGGCTGCTCTGTCCGGTGTGCCGGATTGGCACCGTGGTGACCAAGCATACGCCGACCGGGAAGATTTTTTATGTCTGTCCCGAGCAGGATTGTGAATTCATGGCCTGGTCCAGGCCCCATGCCATCCCGTGTCAGGTGTGCGATTCACCGTTTCTGGTGGAAAAAAAGAATCTTGATGGCCGGGTCTCCCTGCGATGCCCCAGGGCCGGCTGCACCTTCACGCGGCCCCTGTCCGGGATCGGCGGCGCGGAACAGGGGCCGGTCGGCGCGTCCCTGAAAAAGAAAGTGCTGGTGCGCCGCCTTGCTCCGGGAGGCGGGGCGGCTGGCGGGGCAACGAAAAAGGTCCGTATTGTCAGGAGGAAGAAGTGACAGTTAAAAGAGCCTCTTGCAAAAGCCAAAAAAGTCCCCTCCCCCCTTGCGGGGGAGGGTTAGGGTGGGGGGGATTTGCCATGAAATCGGCAGGTTGCAGTTTCACCCGGCCCCCTCCCGTCAAGGGAGGGGGAGTCAATTTGGAAGAGTTTTGCAAGAGACTCAAAAGTTTAAAGTGAAGAGTGAAAAGTGGTGAAATCGTAACAACTCATTTTTTAAGGCAGAGGTGCAATGCAATGCCGTAAAGTTTTAACCTCTTTATTTCAATATGTTATCTTTGCGTCTCTGTGCCTTGGCGTTACGTTTTTTCAGTTGTCACGGGTCCGTCAAGAAGGGTTCTGTAGGAGCGGCTTCAGCCGCGAATACAAAAGTGGGGCTGGATTTTATCTGAGGATTGTCTCCATGTAGGCCAGGATCTCCTCGGCCAGGGCCGGGTTGTCGAGCAGCAGGGAAAATTCATGGTTGTATTTTAGGGCCGACTGGGTGAGATTGTGGCTTCCCACCAGACAGTAGCGTCGATCGATGACAGCCAGCTTGGCATGATTGGTCCGGCCGGGGGAGTCGAAAAAAACCGCGACCCCGCCTTTTCTCAGGGCTTGGGCCGTCTCCTGATTCGCCCGGTTGAGCGCCGGGTCATGGCTGGAATATTCCAGAATAACCCGGACCTCCACCCCCCGTTGTCCGGCCGCCACCAGATCCCTGACCAGCCCTGCCGGGCGGTTGTCTCTGGAGGGGCTTGTTTTAAAAAGAAACATGGCGAGATCGATACGCTGGCCAGCGCCTTTGATCAGGGCGGCCAGGGTGTCGCCATAGGCCGCATCGGCCAGAACCCGGACTGAACCGGATGGGGCAGTGTTTTTTGCCGCAGGGACGGGGCTGGTCGCCAGAGCCGGGCCTGCGGCCAGCAGGCAAAACAGGAGGATGGCCGCCGCGGGTATCGGGCAGGCGATTATCCTCCATCGTGGGGTGGCTTTTGAGATCAGCTGGGCCACCAGGCCACGCCCATCCGGCGGATGAGGTTGAAGCCGCCGCCCAGGACCAGGTTGTCGGCAAGCCCAACATGGTCCAGGAAGATCTGGATCTCGGAAGAGCGGGTGCCTGCATCGCAGATGATGAGCATGGTTTTGTTTCCGGGCAACTCCTGATACCGGTCCCGGATCTCGATGTAGGGGAGGGAGAGCCACCTGTCCTTGCCGTATTTCTCGACAAAGGGGCCGGCTTCGTTGGGGTGGCGGAGATCGAGGGCCACCCAGTCCGGCCGGCTGGAAAAATCGTCCATCCAGTTAAGAAACTCCCTGGTGCTCACATAGCGCAGCCGCCCGGCAGCCAGGTTGTCGGCCACGTTGGCTGTGGCGTTTAAGGCGTCGAGGGCCGTGGCAAAGGGCGGGGCATAGGCCATTTCCAGCTGGCTGAGGTCGTCGATGGCGCCACCCTGGCCAATGACGGCGGCGGCCGCATCGATCCGGGCCAGCACCGCGTCGCTCATGGGGCCGAAGCCCTGGCAGCCGAGAACCTTGCGGGTCTTGGTGTCAAAGATGAGGCGGAGCGGGATCACGGCCTGGCTGGGGAAGAAATGGGCCCGGTCCGACTGGGCGGTGGTTACGGCGGCAGCGGCAAAGCCCTCGGCCAGGGCCGCGTCCAGGGAGAGGCCGGTGGCGGCGATGCTGCGCTCGAAACCCTTCATGATGAAGCTGCCGATCCAGCCCTTGTATCGGGTGGGGATGCCGGCCAGATTGTCGCCGACGATGCGGCCTTCGCGATTGGCCAGCGAGCCCATGGGGGCGATGGAGCCCTTGCCGGTGATGAGGTTTTTCACCTCGATGCAATCCCCGGCCGCATAGATGTTCGGGTCCGAGGTCTGGAGCCGTTCGTTGACCACGATATTGCCCATGTCTGAGACGAGCAGCCCGGCTGCCTGGGCCAGCTCGCTTCGTGCCCGGACGCCTACGGCCATTACGACCAGATCCGCCTCCAGGGTCCGCTTGGGGGTGACCACCCGGCAGACCTTGCCGTCTTTGCCCTCAATGGCCGAGGCCCCCTCGCCGGTGAACACCGCCACCCCGCTTTCCCGAAGGTGCGCCTCCAGCATGCGGGCGAAATCCCAGTCCACCAGCCGAGGCAGAACCTGGGGCATGAATTCGAGGATGGTGGTTTCGATTCCCCACAGGTCGGTGAAGGCCTCGGCCATCTCAATGCCGATGGCGCCGCCGCCGATGACCACCGCCCGGCCCACCTCGCCCCTGGCGATCCGTTCCTTGATGGCAATGGCCTTGTGCAGGTCGCTGATGGTGAACACCCCGTCGAGATCCGCGCCGGGAATGGGCAGGACGTTGGGCCGGGCCCCGGTGGCCAGGACCAGGTTGTCGTAGGGGATGGACTCCTGCGCGCCGGAGGTGAGATCCTCAACGAGCACGAGTTTCTGCCGGCGGTCGATGGCCAGGGCAAGGGTGTTGGTCCTGGCCGTGACCCCCTTGGCCTTGAGAAAGAAGGGTTCGTCCCGGGTCATGTGGAAGCTGGTGTTTCTGAGCTCCTTTTCATCGGAGACATCGCCGGAAACATAGTAGGGGATGCCGCAGCCTCCGTAGGAGATCAGGCTGTCCTGGTCGATGATGGTCACCTCGGCATCGGGCAGGAGGCGTTTCACCCGGCAGGCGGTTTTCGGTCCGGCGGCAACCCCGCCGATGATCACGATTTTTCCCCCCATGGCAACAGTCCTTATTATGAAAAGTGGGTACCGTTAATATCTCGTCCGAATGAGCGATAGCCTATCGCGATTAAGGTCTTCTGTCAAACCTTTCGGGCGCACGGGGCTGAAGCCGGTGCGGATTTTGATCTCCACATGATCCAGGTCTGCAAGCCGGAAAAGGCGGCAAAAAGTCTTGCAGCCAATCCGGAACGCGCTGTCCTGATGCAGCCCACCCAGGCCTGCCAGGGGCACGGCGACTGCCACGGTCACTGAGGTCGCGCGCATTCTTCCCGGAGCGCGGGGCTGTCTTCGATGATGAGGGCAGCGCCCTCCACCAGCGCCTGGGCAACCTTGCGCCGGGCCGCGGTCAGAATTCTCTGCACCGTTCCCCGTGATATTTCCATGCTGCGTCCGGCCTGCTCCTGGGTCAAGCCCTGCAAATCGCAGAGCCGCAAGGCTTCCAGTTCATCCTGGAAAAGAGGGATATGCTTCAATTCCGCCAGGGGGATGCGGGCGGGCTTGAAGGCCTTGCCGCATCTCCGGCCTTCGCAATGGCGTATTTTTTTTGGTCTTGGCACAGGAGCTTCCTCACGGGTAAGCCATCGTAACAAAATAACCTCGGCGTCGTCTGTATGACAAGAACGGCTCCCAAGCAGTGGCTTCAATAGTACAGGAAAAAAAAGAGGAGATAAACACCTTCGTGCGATTGCCGGGTCAGGAGAAAAAATCCGCACAAAAGAGGATGCCGCCGTCGCTGTATTGTATTCGGAAATCAGACCGGCAAGGCCCGTGTGGTGAGGGAAAAAAACAAAGAGACGCGGAGATGAAAACACGGGTTGAAAGCATGCCATTTTTTATTGACAAAGAGTGCGGCACTGGCTATGGTCGTCTGTCTGAATCACTGTTCACATTTTGTATGGAGTTCAATCGCCCTGCCTCGAAAGCCCCTCCAGTGCTGCGAGTGGAAAATAACGGTGCGGGGCGAACTGTTTATTTGTTGGAAACCTATTTAAATTACCTTAGTAAGGGAGGAATCGACAATGCCGAAGCATGATACGCCTTTGTTGGACGAGCTCGAAAAAGGCCCGTGGCCGAGTTTCGTCTCCGACTTGAAACGTCAGGCAGAGAAAAAACCCGAATGCTGGGACATTCTGGGTCAGCTTGAGCTGTCTTTCAAGGACAAGATTACTCACTGGAAACACGGTGGCATCGTTGGTGTTTTCGGTTACGGCGGCGGTATTGTCGGCCGTTACTCGGATGTGCCGGACAAGTTCCCCGGCGTGGCCCACTTCCACACCGTACGTCTGAACCAGCCGTCCAGTAAGTTTTACAACAGCGCGAAACTTCGCGACATCTGCAACCTCTGGGAGAAATACGGTTCCGGCATGACCAACATGCACGGTTCCACCGGCGACCTGATTCTTCTCGGCACCACCACCCCGAACCTGGAGCCCCTGTTCTACGAACTGACCCACGATCTGAAGCAGGATCTCGGCGGTTCCGGCTCCAACCTGCGTACCCCGGAATGCTGCCTTGGCCGGGCCCGTTGCGAGTGGGGTTGCTATGATACCCAGGCTCTCTGCCACCACCTGACCATGCATTACCAGGATGAGATCCATCGTCCGGCTTTCCCCTATAAGTTCAAATTTAAATTTTCCGGTTGCCCCAACGATTGCGTTGCCGCCATCGCCCGTTCCGACTTTGCTGTTATCGGCACCTGGCGGGACGATATCCGCATCGACCAGACTGCTGTCAAGGGCTACATCAAGGGTGAATTCACCCCGAACGCAGGCGCCCATTCCGGCAAGGAATGGGGCAAGTTCGACATCAAGGCCGAGGTTCTTGACCTTTGCCCCACGGGCTGCATGTGGATGGAAGGCGACAGCCTCAAGATCGACAACTCCGAATGCACCCGCTGCATGCATTGCCTCAACGTAATGCCCCGCGCGCTGCGTCCCGGCGCGAAGCAGGGCGCCACCATCTGTGTCGGCGCCAAGGCCCCGATTCTTGACGGCGCCCAGTTCGCCACCATGACCATTCCCTTCATCGAGGTCAACCCGGATTCCGAATTCGCAGAGGTCATCGAAGTGATCGAGAAGATCTGGGATTGGTGGATGGAAGTCGGCAAAAACCGCGAGCGCGTTGGCGAGACCATCATGCGTGTCGGTCTGCCCACCTTCCTGAAGGTCATGGAAATCACGCCCCTGCCGCAGCACGTGAAAGAGCCCCGCTCCAACCCCTATGTGTTCTGGCAGGAAGACGAGGTTGAAGGCGGCTGGGAACGTGATGTTGTTGAATTCCGCAAGCGTAACGCCCAGTAAGGTGCGTGGCTGTTGCTGATACTACATTGAACTTATCTGATTTTACGATATAAGGAGGAATTATCATGGGTTACGATCCAGCGAATCCGATGGCCGACAGAATCACAGACATCGGTCCGCCACATTATGAGCAGTTTTTCCCGCCGGTGGTCAAAAAGAACTACGGCAAATGGCTGTACCACGAGATCCTGCAGCCCGGCGTTTTGATGCACAAGGCCGAGAGCGGCGACGAGTGCTACACCGTCCGTGTTGGTGCGGCCCGTCTCGTCAGTATCGAACTGATCCGTGAGATCTGTGACGTTGCCGATAAGCATTGTGATGGCTTTGTCCGTTGGACCACCCGGAACAACGTCGAGTTCATGGTGGACGCCAAGGCCAAGGTTCAGCCCCTGCTGGACGACCTGAAGAGCCGCGGCAACAAGTTCCCGGTTGGCGGCACCGGCGCCTCTGTCAGCAACTGCGTGCATACCCAGGGCTGGATCCACTGCCATACCCCTGCTACCGACGCTTCCGG
Organism: Deltaproteobacteria bacterium; assembly: GCA_021822005.1. GTDB lineage: Bacteria > Desulfobacterota > Desulfobulbia > Desulfobulbales > Desulfurivibrionaceae > Thiovibrio. Next base: position 6,014 of record JAJZSH010000149.1, read on the forward strand.
CGTGGTCAAGGCGGTCATGGACGAGTTGTTCGACTACTTCGTCAGCCACAAGCTGCCGGCCCAGGTTCGTGTTGCCCTGGCCTGCTGCTTGAACATGTGCGGCGCGGTACATGCTTCCGACATCGCCATCCTCGGCGTGCATCGCAAACCGCCGATGATCGACCACGATGCGATCACCGGTCTCTGCGAGCTGCCCCTGGCCATCTCCTCCTGTCCTCTGGGCGCGGTCAAGCCTGCAACCGTGAAGAACAGCAAGGGCGAGGACGTCAAGTCCGTGAAGGTCAATGCCGATCGCTGCATGTTCTGCGGTAACTGCTACACCATGTGCCCGGCCATGCCTTTGGCGGATCCGGATGGCGACGGTATCGCCATCCTGGTTGGCGGCAAGGTTTCCAACTCCAGGGCCATGCCGATGTTTTCCAAGCTGGTTATCCCCTTCCTGCCCAACACTCCGCCCCGTTGGCCGGAGACCGTTGCCGCGGTGAAGAACATCCTTGAAACCTATGCCAAGGACGCCCGCAAGTACGAGCGGGTTGGCGAGTGGGCAGCACGGATCGGCTGGGAGAAATTCTTCGAAAAGACCGGTATTCCCTTCACCATCAAGTCCGTTGACGATTATCGTCTGGCCTATGATACCTGGAGAACCACCACTCAGTTCAAGTTCACCAGCCATATCAAGTAATGTGGACGGTCTTACTGGAATCAGGGTCAGTAGTTCCTTTGTTCTGTGGACTACTGGCCTTGTTCCGTTGATTGTTGATGTGCTTGCGTAAAACCCTTATTGAAAGGAGTAGGTACCATGGCATTAAGCAAAGACGAGTTGAAAGCAGCTATCCTTGAAAAAGCGATGACTGCCCCCAAGCCCCAGCTCTATGTAAAGGATTTTTATGCCTGCGATCCCGACGCCAAGCCCCGTGAGGTGAAGAACGCGGCCAACGATCTGGTAAAGGAAGGCAAGATGGACTTCTGGTCCAGCGGCAGCACCACCATGTACGCTGCAAAAGGCCGGGCCAAAGACGAAGAACACCGCTAGTTTTTTGTTTTTCAGCTGATATATGAAAAATGCAGAGGGTTTCCTCTGCATTTTTTTTGGCGTACCGATTCATCTGTGACCGGAGAAGGTGTTCCTGTCAGCTTTTGGGGAGGTGAGACCGGCCATGCGCAATGATTTGGACAAGCTCTTTGCCGCCGTTGATCAGGCATTCAAGGCCGTGAGCCAGGCGCATCCCGAGGCGATCACCTGCGGAAAGGGGTGCGCGGACTGCTGCCACGCTGTTTTTGATGTGTCCCTTGTTGAGGCGGTCAATCTTCAGGCCCATTTTCAGCGGCTGGCCCCAACGGTGCGGGAACAGATAGCTGGTGCGGCGCAAGAGGCCCGGCAGGCCTGGGAGCAGATCATGGCTTCGCGTCTCGATCCGGCCGTGGCCCGGATCAGGTGCCCGCTTCTT
>JAJZSH010000150.1 GCA_021822005.1 Deltaproteobacteria bacterium
TCGGCCACGTTGCGCAGGGCCAGCAGGAACACTTCCCGGTCGCCTTCCTCCATGGCCGCATTCAGGTAGGCTGCAGCCTCGCACGGGTCTTTGAGCGCCTCGATCAGGTCATCTTGATATGCGGTCGTCTTTGTCATGGCTGCTCTTCGGTTGGTATTCCTGCCCGCATTCCCTAACGAAAGGAAATGCCTGCAACACGACCGTAGCTTATAAGCAACAGCCCGTCAAGCGTCGCTGGTTCGGAAAATCCGGATCGTGAAAAAAATATGTCATCCCTGGGCACGGCTCTCGCCCCGGCAAAGAGATCGATCACTGGAATGCGGCCGGAAGTTTTGCAGTGGGTCATGTCCGATATTTTGCCTGCCGCCTCATGCGCGGGTGAAATGTTTTTTGAGGTTCTGAAGCTGCGGCAGCAGGGAAGGTATGTCCTGTTCGATGATGCTCCACAGGATGTCGTTGTCGATGCCGAGGTAGCCGTGAATCAGGCGGTTGCGGGTGGCGATGATCTGCCGCCAGGGGATCGCCTGATGAGCCGCCCGGATTTCCGGTGGAATATGCGAGGCGGCTTCGCCAAGCAGTTCAAGATTGCGCACCGTGGCGTCGTAATTGAGGCCACTTGCCTCGAAGCGTGCCTGGTCGAGTCCTTCTGTGTAAGAAAGAACCCTTTCTGCAAAACCGATCATGTCGTCGAGGTAAAAGCGCCATTCACGCTCAGACATTGACGGCCTCCTTCTCGATAAAGGGCCGCAGCTCAGGGCGCAGGGCCTTTTCGGTCACCAGATCGACCGGGCAGCCGAGGGCATCCTCCAGGTAGAACTGCACTCCGAAATACTGTTGTGCCGTAGCCGGTCCGGTGAACGAGACCATGACATCGATATCGCTGCCGGGCCGTGCCTCATCCCGCGCCACGGAGCCGAACATTGCCAGCCGGGCAACGCCAAAACGCCTGGCCAGTTCAGGCTTTGCCCGGGATAACACCTCAATGGCATCTCTGCGGTTCATGGTCAACACCTCCTGGTCGTCATGCCGGGGTTCGCGGCCCAAAATCCGGGGACGCAATACTCAATTCCGGTCAACCGCTATTCTTTTCCTCCGCCCAAAAACAATTCACCGGAATGCGCTTATCCGTTTCCCGGCCTCCGGGAATTCCGGTGAGGTGACCGTATATGAAACTACTACCATAGCCCCCTGCGTATCCCTGGTTTTTCTATGCGGACGTTCTTTGTATCCTGGCAAGAAGCTCCAGCACTGGAACCACCCGGATTCCCTGCTCGACAGGATATGAAGTCTCAACCGGGGCAACAAGGTAGGCCTCGGTAATGTTCAAGTCTCGCAATGCCTGGCGAAAACCTTTCGCCGGGTTCGGCGCGGTGTTGGCCTTGCATTCGATTCCTATGGTTCTGGAGCCTTTTTCAATCACTAGGTCCAGTTCGACCCCGGTGGCGGTTCGGTAAAAAAAGTGGTGCCAGGCCGGGGTGGCGGCGATGACGGACTCGATCACGAATCCTTCCCAGGAGGCGCCGTACACCGGGTGGCCGAGAAGATCGTTCTGGGAGGGGATATCGAGCAGGGCGTGGAGGAGCCCGGAATCGCGGAGGTAGATTTTGGGCGACTTGATCAGTCGCTTTTTGATATTGGCTTCATAGGGCGGCAGCAGGCGCAGGAGAAAGGTCTCGGCCAGGATGTCCATATATGAGCGGACGGTATGGTGGCTGACACCCAGGGCCGCTCCGATCTTCGAGGCGTTCAGCAACTGACCGTGGCTATGGGCGCACATGCGCCACAGCCGCTCCATCGATCTGGCCGGGATGTTGAACCCGAGCTGCGGGATGTCGCGTTCCAGGAAGGTCCTGATGAAATCCTGCCGCCACTCGAAGCTATCTTCCCGGCCGGCAAGATAGCTCCTCGGGTAGCCGCCCTGCAGCCAGAGAAGACGGAGGTTCTCCTCCCCGACTTCTTTGAGTTGGAAAGGAGTCAATTCCAGGTAGCTGATTCTTCCCGCCAGGCTTTCGCTGCTCTGCCGGATCAGATCCCTTGAGGCGGAACCAAGGATGAGCAGTTGTCCGTTCCGGTTCCGGTCATCGATAATTGCCCGCAGCGGGGCAAACAGTTCCGGAATCCGCTGGATTTCATCGAGGCAGACAAGTTTGTCGCGATTGAGGGCAAAGAAGGCCTCCGGGTCCCGCAGCTTGTTCAGGTCGGAGGTTTTTTCCAGATCGAGGTAAACGGCGCCGTCCAGTTCCGCGATGAGACGTTTTGCCAGGGTCGATTTGCCGCATTGCCGCGGCCCCAGCAGGGCGACTGCTGGCATCTGCTTGAGCCGCCGCAAAACCTGCTCCGTGACGGTCCGGTGGATGAATTTTTTCATATTGGAATATATACTTCCAATATGCAATGTTGCAAGCAATATTCCTCTGGGGAACGTGGCAACCGCAAGTGCTGCGGTTTTTCACCTTGCTGTCCACCAAAGGGCAAAGGGGACGTTGTTGATTAGTTGATTAACTCTCACATTGAGCAATTTTAGTCAACAACTCAACAGCGTCCCCTTGATCTCCGAGGTCGTTTTTTTCCTGACCGCCATGATTTTCCCAGAGACAACGCACCTCCACCGCCAGGCCGAAAGAACTGATCAATGTTGACAGACTTTGAGAGTAAGATGCTCAACCGAACTGCATGCGCGGAGGATGCTGACAAAATTTTTCAGGGTAGGATTTCCTTTCGGTCCAAGCATACGGCGCAGGCTTTTTCCGTTTATCTGCAATTCACGGGCTATCTCGGCCATGGATTCGGTGCCGTTCAGATAATCCCGCAGTAATGCTTTTCCCGTTTCTACATCTCCTTCCAGGAAAGCATTGGTTGCCTCGACAATCAACTCGCTCCTGAAATCCTGATCCGATTTGGCCCGTGCCATGACTGTTTCTCTGAAATCTCTTGTCAGTGGCATTGTTCAGCCTCCTTTGTTTTCCCTGCGTTTTTTGTAATCCGCCCAGTGGCTCCCTGCATTACCGATATCCGCGGCCTGCCGCTTCTTTGTCCCGCCGCCCACCAGGATGACCAACTCTTTGCCATCCATTCCGAAATAAACTCTATAGCCGGGGCCATAATCGATTTTGTATTCATGAACACCACCCCCAACACTCTTGACATTCGAGGTATTCCCCATTCCCAGTCGTATCAAAGCGGTTGTTACCTTGGCGGCCGCACGGCTTTCAAGTCCATCAAACCAGTTACGGAAGGGGCTTATGCCGTCAGGCGTGAGATATTCAACGATTTTCATGGACAGTTCCCATGCCATCATAGTAACATTTAAGTTACCATGATGCAAAGTGTTCCTTTTGCCTCTGGTCATGGGGTCATGTGCCATGGGGTCTTATCCGCTTCCCGGCCTCGGTTCATCGTGCCCCGCAGATATGGGGTTCCGCCTCCACCGCCAGCCGCAGCCCCATGGAACGCAGCAATTTCTAGGAACAGGACACATAATTCCCGCCAGCCGGGAAAAGATGAAATTTCACAGCTTCAGTTCCCGCAGAAAGTCCAGGGCCCGGCGGATGACGATCTTCCCGGCCATCCGTTCCTGCCGCAGATGGCGCACCACCTGAACGGCCGGCAGATCATATTTTTCATGAAAATAGCGGAGCGAAGGCGCGGCCTCGCTGGCGGTGAATTTCGCCGCGATGAGGGTCAGGGGCTGATCCTCAACGGCCACGGCAAAATCCACCTCCTTCTTCTCCTTGGTCCGCAGGTAGTGGAGGGCGGCGCGCTTGCCCCCGTAATCCTCGATGGCGTTGACGTGTTTCAGGAGGCTCACGGCCATCAGGTTTTCAAAGCGGAGGCTCTCGTCGCCCTTGACCATGCCGGTGTCGTAGAAATAGGGCTTCGGCTCCTTGAGGAGCGACCGGGCGATGTTGTGGTGAAAGGGTGGCACCCGGAAGATGATGAAAAGCGCTTCGAGGATGTCCAGGTACTTCCGGATGGTGTTGGGCGAACAGGCCACATCCTGGGCCAGGGAGGCGAGGGAGAGCGGCGAGCCGACCCGGCTGCGCAGGAGTTCCAGGGTAAGCTGCATGGCCCGGAGATCGTGGATGCGCTCAAAGTCGAGGATGTCGGTGCGGATGAGGCCGTCCACGTACTGCATGCGCCAGCGGTCGGCATCCCCGGTGGTCGCGGCCAGGAACGGCTCGGGGAAACCGCCGCGATTCATGAGCGTGTCGAGGGTGTTCTCCGAGGGGTCGTCGATCTCGGCCACGGAAAGGGGATTGAGCCGGTGGCGGAAGCAGCGGCCGGCCAGTGAATCGCCGCCGGCGCGGAAGGTGTCGAGCCGGGCGCTGCCGGTGACCAGGATCCTGAGCTGCGGTGGCCGGGTGTCGTAGAGCCCTTTGAGAAAGTTCTTCCACCCTTCCATCTTGTGCAGTTCGTCCAGCACCAGAAGCCCGGTGGTGGGCAGCCAGGCCATGCCGGTGATGATGGCCCGGTCTTCCAGGTTGTCGTAGTTGAGATAGACCCCGTTTGCGGTTTGCTTCAGGAGGGTCAGGGCGAGGTGGGTCTTGCCCACCTGACGGGGGCCGGTGAGAAAGACCATTTTCCGTTGCAGGTCTTTCTCGATCAGGGGGAGTTGGGAGCGGTTCATGTTGACTATTGTGCATTATTTTGCATAATAGTCAAGACTTTTGCGCATTTGCGTGCGTAAAAGTCTGAGATGAACTGCCCCGAGAAAAGCTCAGGGAGCGGAATCAGGCACAAATCATTGCCTGATCCAGAAATCCAAGGACATGCCCCGTCAGAACACCCCGTGGTCGGCCAGGATTTTGGCCCCGATGGCAAGCAGCACCAGGCCGCCGACGATCTCCGCCCGGGCGCCGAGGCGGGAGGCGGCGCCCAGCAGGCAGCCCAGCCGCAGCCCCACCGCGGTGAGCACCGTCGCCACCAGGCCGATGACGAGGGCCGGCAGCCAGACGCTGACGCCCAGCACGGCAAAGCTTAAGCCCACGGCCAGCGAATCGATGCTGGTGGCCACCGAGAGGGTCACCAGCATGCGGCCGCGGGTGGGGTCTGCCCCCTCGCCGGCCTCATGCTCCTCGCGGAGCGCCTCCACGATCATCTTGCCGCCGACGCAGGCCAGCAGGAGAAAGGCGATCCAGTGGTCCAGGGCCTCGATATAGGAGCGGACCGTGAGCCCCCCAATCCAGCCGAGGATGTTCATCCCGGCCTGGAAGAGGCCGAAATGCCAGGCCAGCCGGAAGACCTGGCGGAAATTCACCTGGCAGAGGCTGACCCCGGCCGCCAGGGCCACGGCAAAGGCGTCCACCGCCAGGGCCAGGGCAATGAGGAGGATGGCGGTCAGTGACATCCGTCGGGCACCTGGTCGTGCCGGTCCTTCGCTGGAGTCTTGGCCGGCCGGCAGGCAGCGCAACGGTCGTCGCTGCATAACTGGCAGGCAAAGCAGTCCGGGCAGGGATGCTTGCGGGGGCCATGCGGTGGTCGCGGCACATAGAGCTTGCCGCGGCCGTCGGGCAGGTCGATGAAGGGCATGAGGTGCCTCAGAGGCGTTTTTCGCCGCCAGCCAGGTCGGAGAGGCCGTCGCGGTCGAGCAGCGTGATCCGCGGGCCGCTGGTGGCGATATAGCCCTGCTTCGCCAGTTTGGCGAGCATCCGCGAGAGGGTCTCCGGGATGGTGCCTAATAAGCTGGCGAGCTGGGTCTTGCTCACCGGCAGGGCCACGGTGTCGGCGTCGCCCTGCTGCCCGCTCAGGAAGAGGAGGTGGGCGGCGAGGCGGCCCGGTACCTCCTTGAGCGAGAGATCCTCGATCAGATGGGCGAATTTCTTGAGGCGCATGGAGAGCGCGGCCATCATGTTCATGGCCAGATCCGGGTTCTGGCGGATGAGTTCGATAAAGGCCTGGCGCGGGAAAAAAAAGACCCGGCTTTCCTCCAGCGCCATGGCGTGGGCCGGAAAGGAGGAGCCGGTAAAGACGGCGGCCTCGGCAAAGGGCTCGCCCGGCCCGAAGAGGTGGAGGATCTGCTCCTTGCCCTCCAGGGAGAGTTTGTAGATCTTGACCAGGCCGCTGCCCACCACGTAGAAGCCGTTGCCCGGGTCGCCCTCGGCAAAGATGGGTTGCCCCTTTTTGACGGTCTGGGCAGTGGCGATCATGGCCAACTCGTCGTACTGGGCCGGGGTGAGGCCACTAAAAAGCGGCACGGTGGCCAGGAATCCGGTGATTTTCATCATGGTTCAATCCGTTGTGGCCGTTGTGGCCGTTGTGGGCAAGACACTGAGCGCCAGGGCGTATTCACCGAGGACCGTGGCCACCACCCGCAGAGGGTGGGGCGTATTGTGGCACATTTTCGGGGAGGAGAAAAGCAAAAGATGGGCCTTGTCCGCCGGCTGGATCCCGGTGAGCACGGCGTCGTGGAAGCCGAGCAGCGGGCTTATGGGCATCATCTTGCGCAGGGCCTCCTTGGCCGCCCACAGCAGGGTGAGCTGCATCGTCTCCGAGTGTTCGCCGAGGCTGGTCGTCAGCAGCGTCTCTTCCGCGGGGGTGGTGAACCGTTCTTTGACCCGAGCCGCTGTTGATGTGCTGATCTGGAGGTCGATGCCGCAGGGGTGGAAACTGGCCATGGCCACTGCCTGGTTATGACTGTGAGAAATGGAAAGATGGACTGTCTGCGCCAGGCCGGGCAGTTCGAGCCGGGGTTTGCCGGCGTGGTCGCTGGCGATAACCAGGGTGGTGGCGGCCGGGGCAGGGCGGGTGCCGGTGGTCAGCAGGGTGGCAACCGCGGCCTTGGCGGTAATACGGCCGCCCAGCCATTCCTGCTGCCGTTTGGGATGGCGGAAGGATTGGTAACGGTCCTGTTCGGTGGCACTGAGCAGGGTGGGCAGTGGTGGCGGAATGGGGCCGGCCAGCGCGGGCAGGGAGAGCAGCGCGATGGGCAGCGGTTCGCGTAATCCCAGCGCTGCGGCCCAGGAGGCGGAAGGCAGCAGGGTGGGGTGGAGGTCGTCCATGTGATGTCCGTCAGCAAGAGGCGTCATGCCCGTCCATGGTAGCGTGGTCCGGAGAGTGGCAGCCGCAACCCTGCGGCCAGCCTGCCAAAATTCTTGCTATTTTATGCGAAAAACGCTTTTTTGATAAGAGGAAAGCACCCATGAACTCTCTCGACATCGGCGTCCTTGTTCTTCTGCTCATCTTCCTGGCCCGTGGCATCTGGATCGGCCTTGTGCGCCAGCTTGCCTCGCTCTTTGCCCTGGTCCTCGGTTTCATTGCGGCGGGACGCTACTATCGGCAATTCGGGGCGGTGCTGGAGGCCTATGTCCCGTCGCGGTTCAGCTTCCTCCTTACCTACGCCCTGCTCTTTCTGTTCGTCTATCTGGCGATCATTGCCGTGGGCTGGGGCCTGCGCAAGGTGATGAGCGTCTCGCTCCTCGGCTGGTTCGACCGG
>JAJZSH010000151.1 GCA_021822005.1 Deltaproteobacteria bacterium
TGAACGGGGCATTATCCTCATGCGCGGCGACTACCTCGACGAGGAGAGCCTGCCCATTCCGGTGCGGCGTTTCGCCATGAAAAACGAGGCGCCGCCATTTGCCTCTGCCGCAGCTCCCCCCGGCTCACTTGAAGAGGCGGAACAGACCGTCATCAAAAACATCCTGGCGGAAACGGGCGGCAACAAAAGTGAAGCATCCCGTCGCCTGAACATCACCCGAAAAACCCTGCTCAGCAAAATGCACAAGTATGGCCTGACCTGAAGGCCTTCAGCTTACAGGGACCACCCCTGAAAAAGTTGATCGGCAAGAGGCTCCGCCGCCAGACACCGCTCTTCTCCCCCCGAAGCAAACAACACCGTTGCCACTGCTGATTCACCGGCCATTTTTTTCCCGAAGCGAACCACTAGCCCGGCTGCCGCGGCAAAATCGTCCGAGTGGTCCGCATCATGTAAAACCCCCATTGGCCCGGACCGCTCCGGCATGTGCACCAGATAGTCGCCCGGAGCACGAAGCGCCTCAAGCCGCGCATTCTCCGCTTCATCGCGCCCCAGGACAAGCCAAGCGCCATGCGGCAACTGGAAATGGCGGCCAAAGAGGAGCAAACGGATATCATTGAGCCTGACCTGTGGATAGCGGGCATAATACCAGGCAATCCGTTTTGCCTGCTCCGGTTCGGTGAGGACACAGCCCCCGGCCGGACGGGGATAGTCTCTGATGCCAAACCGTTCGGCCAGCCGTATTTGCGGCTGCCGCCCCCTGCCGTTGAAATCAAGGAGCAGCTCACGATCCACCAGCCCCTCCCGCTCGGCCAGAGTGGGCTCCTGGGTTTTGGCGCACAACGGCCGCAGGAGGATGCCGGTACAACCGCTGTCCCGCTCAATCACCCGCAGGGTATCGCGGCGCTGGGACATTGGCCGTTGGCCGATCACCTCGCCGGTAATCAGAAAAGAGGCGGAGAATTCCTCCATCAGCCTTTTTGCCTCCCGAAGCAGGAGGATCTTGCAATCGATGCAGGGGTTGAAATTCTTGCCGTAGCCATGGGGAGGGTTGCGCAGCATGGTAAAGTAGGGCTCGCTCACATCACGGAGGACAACCTCTATCCCGTAACTATCCCTGACCATCCGGGCATATTCCTGCTCCCTGGCCAGGAGTTCATAGCCGAAAAATGGGGTGACAAACTTGACCGCCTGCACCTCGATCCCCTGAGCCGCCACCACCCGGCAGGCAAGGAGGCTGTCCAGCCCACCGGAAAAAAGAGCCAGGGCGCGACGGGTCATAAAGCACCCTTCCTTTCCATGAGCGTGCGCACATAGGCCAGGGTCTGTTCGCTGACCGAATCCCCATCCAGCATCCTGGCAAGTTCATGCGCACGTTTTTCAGGGGACAGCGGAATAATAGAGGTTTTGGTGCGCGCATCGACCACGGATTTTTGCACCAGAAAATGCTCGTCAGCCAGAGAGGCGATCTGCGGGAGATGGGTGATGCAAAAAACCTGGTGATGCCCGGCCAGCTCCCGGATCTTCCTGGCCACAGCCTCTGCCGCCTTGCCGCTGATCCCGGCATCGATCTCATCGAAAATAACCGTATCCACCTGATCCTTCTGGGCCAGGAGCGTTTTTAAGGCCAACATCAACCGCGACAGCTCACCGCCCGAGGCAACCTTGGCCAGGGGCTTTGGCTCCTCCCCCTGATTGGCGGAAAACATGAATTCCGGACGATCCCAACCAAGTCTGGAGATACCCCCCGGTTCCTGGCCCTGCTCCCCCTTAAAACAGATCTCGAAAACCGCCTGCTCAAAACAGAGAGAGGCCAGAGATGCACGGATCTTACCGGCCAGCTCCTGAGCCGCAGCCTGACGCCCCTTGGAAAGCAAGGCCGCCGCCTCGCCCAGGGCAGCTTCGCTCTGGTGCATTTCTTTCTCCAGAGCGGCCAGCCGCTCATCCAGCGCCTCGATTTCCGCGAGCTCCTGCTTTGCCTCCCGGCCAAAAGCGAGGACCGCGTCAAGCTCACCGCCATATTTTCTTTTGAGCCGCTGCAACAGATCAAGACGCGCCGTCACCACATCCAGACGCGCCGGATCACTGGCAAGGGTTTCGACATAGTTCCGGATTGCTTGGACATGGTCTTCCAGTTGAAAGCAATTCCCGGCCACATCCTCGGCGAGCCCGGCAAGGCTCTGGTCAAAGGCGGCCATCTGGGCCAGGTTTTTGCGCACCACGGAGAGCGGGGTATTAACCGCCTCCGCCAAAAGATGCCAGCTTTTTTTCCCAAGGCCGATCAGGTCATCGGAGGCCCGCAACCTGTCACGCTCAAGAACCAGGGCCGCGTCTTCCCCCGAGCTTGGGGCAGCCTCCTCGATCTCCCTGGCCTGAAAGGTGAGAAAGTCCCGACGCTGCTCCTTGTCCCTCTCCCTGGCCACAAGCTCCTGATACAATTCCCCGGCCTCCCTCCATTTGTCATAGCACTGGGAAACGATGAGCCGTTGCGGCCAGAGACCACCAACCGCGTCAATACAATCAAGATGACTGCGGGGCTGCAACAGTTGCTGATGATCATGCTGGCTGGCAACGCTGAGCAGATTTTCCATCACCTCGCCCACCGCCTTGGCCGTGGCCAGACTGCCGTTCATGAAATAACGGCTGGAACCCTTCAGGGAGATAACCCGTTTGACCACCAGCTCGGCCTCGGGTTCACATCCCATCTCCGCCAGTTTTTCCAGGACGATCCCATGCTGGGGGTTGAGTTCAAAAAGGGCCTCGACCGTTGCCGTCTCCGCCCCGCTTCTGATCCAGGTGGCCGCGGCCTTTCCCCCTCCCAGCAGATGAATGGCCTGCAAGATGATGGATTTCCCGGCCCCGGTCTCTCCGGTAAGAACCGTGAGCCCTTCGGCGAAAGAAACATGCAGTTTCTCGATAAGGGCAAGATTGGTGATGATGAGTTCCTTCAGCATATGGCTCTCTATACAGGCTTATCCGGAGATTGCAATGGTTGCCTGCCCGGGGTGGCAGGGAGGAACAAATGGTGGCGCAAATGACCGTTCATCATTATAGTTAATTTAATACGTAAAGATGGAATCAAACAAGTTCCCTGTCGTAGGGTATCTGAATAGTTCACATGAATCATAACACAACCTTCCGGCGCCTCACCGCATACATCCTTTGCGCGGTTTTCTTGCTCGGCAATCCGCCCTCAGCCCAGGCTTTTTCCGTTGGCGAGGAACGGGAGGTCGGCGAAAAGCTCCTGTCCATCATCCGCAAGGAATTCACCCTCCTTGATGATCCGGACCTTACCGAATATGTAACAAATCTCGGACGACAGACCCTGCAGCTTGCCGGACCACAGTTCTTTGATTATCATTTTTTCATCATCGACAACAAGGAATTCAACGCCTTCGCCGCCCCGTCAGGCCTGATTTTTTTCCATTCAGGCCTCATTGACCTGTGCGATACCGAAGGAGAACTGGTCAGCGTCCTTGCCCACGAAATCGGCCATGCCGCCAGCCGTCATATCGCGGACCGGATCAGCAAATCGGGCAAACTCAATGCCGCCACCACGGCCCTGATGCTGGCAGGCCTGCTCCTCGGCCAGGGGGCTCTTTCCCAGGCCATTGTTACCGGCTCCATGGCGGGCGGCCTTACCGCAAACCTCAAATTCAGCCGCGAGGACGAAGAAGAGGCTGATCGCTTGGCCTACAAATGGATGAAAGAAGAAAAGCGCGACCCGGCGGACATGGTGAGCATGCTCAAAAAAATGCGCCGGGTCAGCCGTTATCACCGAAAACAGGTCCCCACCTATCTCCTCACTCATCCAGAGCCGGAAAACAGAATCGGCTACATTGAAGATATCATCCTACAGGATCAGCAGAAAAAAATCCAAGCTCAGGATGAGTTCGCCTACCAGAGGTTCAAATACCGGGTACAGGCCCTCAGCCGGGACACGCAATCGATCCTGCCAATCCTGGAAAACAAGGCGGAGGAACCAGGCATCCTGCAGAGTGACCCCATGGTTTTTTTCGGCCTCTCCCAAGCCTATCTGGCAAATCGTGATTACCAGAAGGCTGAAGAGACTCTCCAGAAGGTCATACGTCGTTTTCCAGACAGGCACATCCTCAAAACAGATCTCGGCAGGATAAAACTTGAGGCGGGAGAGACAAAAAAGGCCCTGGAAATCTTCCAGGAAATAAACAGGCTGGATCCCTCCGGGGCATACAACACCTACTATCTGGCCAAGGCCTTGCAACAGGCCGGAGAGCCGGCGCAGGCGGTTCTCATCTATGAAAATCTGACCGAACGTCTGCCAACCTATGCAAAACTCTATCAGGAGATCGGCAAGATCAGGGCCGCCCTTGGCAACAAAGCCCTCGGACACTACAACCTCGCCCTGTATCAATATTATGAAGGATCAAGTCTCTCGGCCCGCTACCATCTCGACCAGGCGCTTAAAAACCTCTCCGAGAAGGACCCCCTCTTCCCCAAGGCAAAAGACCTGAGAAATAAAATCGACCGAATCGAGAAGATGTGAGAACGGGGAAACAGTCCTGTTCGGCTCGGAAAACAACGGGGACGATGCGACACTATTGCTTGCGGCTGCGGAGTTTACGGATCGCCATCACCGCAAAATCACGGAATAACCTGGTTGCCTTGATCCGGCTTGAATCAAGCCTTGGCCTGCCCTTTTTCCGATCCAGATAGATCAGGCCGATGGGCTTGTCGTCGAGGCAGATTGGAAAAAGATACACAGTCCGGTCTTTAACAAAGAATTTAAGGCTCTCGGGAAAGGCGTCTGGAGTGTTGGCAGGGATGGCCATGTCCTTGCACGCCTTGAGAGACTTGGGAATGATGTAACCACTCGGGGCGAGGTCGTGTTCGAATTTTGCGATGCCGGCCGGATCAATATCGCCCAAGCCAAACCGGCCGACCAGCACCCTACGGGTTGGTTGCACGCTGATCACGGCGAGAAGCACCCGGTCAAAGCCAATGCCCCGGTAAAGGCCCTCCAGCAGGTTGATATAGAAATCATTGAGGTTGAATGGCCCCATGAGCGTCTCGGTGATGTCATGGATGAAATCGTTGATGGATTTGTCCTGACTGATCGGCAGCTCGTCCAGCTCCTGAATGCCCTCCCCTGCTTCCTCGGCCTCGCTTTTCCCTTCAGCTGAATCGCCCCTTGCTTCAGCCTCCTGAACCCTTTTCTTCTTCTTTTTAGCCGCCAGCTCAGGATCCTTGATGGCCTCTTCAATGCCCCGCAGACGGCTGCGGATCTTCAACCTGGAAAGCCCATACCGGATGGAATCGGAAATATCCTCGGAAGCCTCCACACTCTTGTTGACCATCTCCAGGGCTTCTTCCTTGTTAATGGACAGCAGCTCGCCGTATTGACCGACAAGAGCATCTATCTCCTTTTCCTCGCAGATATATCCGACAAGTTTATTGGAAAAACTCGCGATGCTTTTCAGATAGCCAAGCGTGTCATAGCTGTTTTTCGGTTCAGCAGGGTCCGGGTCCATGGAAGCGCTGACTTTATCGGACAAGTTCCAGAAGGTGGCGACCTCGGCTCCTATCCTGTCAGAAGGTCAGATCCTCAAGCACCTGCCGGGTGGCGGAATCTTCGGACATGCCGCCGGCCACTTTCTGTTCGATTTCCCGATACACTTCCGGCAGGTAGATACAGACAATAATCTTGCCAAGATCATGGAGGAGGGCACAGATAAAGGCCTCCTCGGGCACGATATTGATGTTTTTCTCGACAGCCAGGTCACGGGCCTGCATGGCGCTTAAAAAAGACCGGGTCAGGATCTTGCTGATCCCTTCTTTTTCAACGCCGGTTTTAAGAAAATCCTCAAACAGGGCGATGGCGGTGGCAAGGTCGCGAACGGCGTCAAAGCCAAGAATAGTGACCGCCTTGGATATGGAATTAACCGGGCGGCCGAGGGAGTAATAGGCCGAATTGACCACCTGCAGAACTTTATTGGTGAGGGAATAATCTTTCAGAATAACCTTGGAAAGCTCGTACGCGGCGCTGCGACTGCTGTGGGTGAGGGAAATCAGCTCCTGAACATTATGGGACATGGCCGGGAGCTCGCCCATGTTCATTTTTGTAAATATTTCAGCAAGTTTTCCGCTTGACGGCGGTGAGGTCTCAGTCATTTTTTCCTGTAACCACCCAAAATTCAGACAATCCAGCCCCCAGCATCTCTTGCCTCTAACGTACCACGATAATTATACAATATTTATAAAAAAAATCTAAAACCGTAACGTTTTTTTATTACACCCTTATCTGATATATGATACGTTCATAACAGGCAAGTTAATTTCATGCAACTTTCTGATATAGTGTGACAAATAGTTTCTTTAGACGTTTCGCCGGACTCAGGGAGTATCACTTTGTCATGTTTCCGCACATGCGGATTCAGGCAAACGACTGACAATGAAATGAAGTCCCAGGAAAAGGATGATGATGCAGGACGGAACGATCAATCTTGAGGATTACACCAAATCAGATTGGACCATTATGCTCAATGACCGGGTTATCACCCGTTTCATCACCCATGAAGGCAACAAGCTCATTATTGGCCGCAGCCCAGATGCGGATGTGGTCATCGACAACACCGCCATATCCAGACACCACTCCTCCCTTGAGCTCCGCGATGGCCGCCATTATCTGGCAGACATGAAAAGCACCAACGGCACCACCGTAAATGGAAAAAAGATTGCCTCAAAGGTGCCGGTAACGGAAAAAGACGTTATCTTCATCGGTAAATTTCGCTTGATCCAGTCTGCTGCCGATGACCAGCATGCTTCGTCATCCTACGCCACAGCCATGGATATGGATGACGAAGCAACTGTTTTCGTAAGCTCTCCCCGGCAACAGGCCGCCGCCCAACCCGGTCAGGCCGCCGCTCCTTCCGCAAATGAGATTTACCGACTCACGGTAGTTGAAGGCAGGGCCGCGCCAAACACGCTTTCCCTTGACGGGAAGAGCAGTGTGAAAATCGGCAAAGACCCGTCCTGTGACATGATCATTGCCGGCTGGCTTGTCAGCAAGACCCAGTGCTACGTGGTGAGCAAGAAAGACCGATATCACATAGTGCCCCAGCGCTCGTGGACGAACACCAGACTCAACGATGTCATCATCAAAGAAGAACGCCTCTTACGCAAAGGCGATATGATTCAAATCAAGAGTGTGAAAATCAGGTTCAATTAATCTCCCGGATGCTTTCCAGACTCTTTGGCCAAATAAACAAGTGGAAAAAAGGCGCCTCCCCCGGCATCCCAGGTGAAGCATCCGCCAAAGCCCGACAGCCCACGCCCTCTCCTGAAATCCCGCAGGCGCCTGCCTGGGCCCCTGGCGATACCATTCTTAACCGTTATCATATCGAACAGGTTATGTCGGGATCCATGGGGAACGCTTACCTATCCGCGCC
>JAJZSH010000005.1 GCA_021822005.1 Deltaproteobacteria bacterium
CGATCTTGATCCTCCCGATGCTTTCTCCCTCGGCCAACCCCCGGTCGTTGCTGGTGAACTCCTCGCTCCACACCGTATAGTCGATTCCGGCTTTCCTGGCCCTTTTCTCGTTCAGGCCGATGCTGGCCAGGGCCGGATGGGTATAGGTGCACCAGGGCACCAGGGTGTAATCGGCTTTTTTCGGCAGATGAAAAACAGCATTGCTTAACACCACACTGCCTTCATACCCGGCGACATGGGTGAACCGATAGCCGCCGGTGACGTCCCCCGCGGCATAGATGTGTCGGTGTCTGGTCCGCAGATACCTGTTCACCGTGATCCCTGTGTGATCGAAAGGGATATCGATTTTTTCCAGGCCAAGGCCCGCCACGTTGGGGGCGCGGCCAAGGGCGACCAGGATCGTCTCGGCCTTGAGGCTTATGGTTTCGCCAGTGGCATTTTTCACCACCACCTCCCGCTCGTGGCCCAGATCACCCACCCGGACCACCGCAGTGTTCAGCAGAAAGGTGACGCCTTCCTCCTCCAGCGCCTGCTGGACGATATCGGCCAGATCCCGGTCTTCCTTGCTCAAGATCTGGCCGCTACGCTGGACCACCGTCACCCGGGATCCTAGTCGACGGAAGGCCTGAGCCATTTCAACGGAAATGGGACCGCAGCCGAGAATGATCATCGAGCCGGGAAGCGTGTCCAGGGAGAAGAGGTCGCGGTTGGTCAGATAGGGTGTTGTGGCAAGGCCCTCGATTGGTGGGATGTCCGGGGATGAGCCGGTGGCGATGACCCAGGCGCGGGCGGAAATTATTTTGCCGCCAAGGACAATGGCGTGTTCGTCGGTGAATACCGGGTTGCCGAATTCGACCCTGGCGCCGAGCTTGCAAAACCGCGCCACCGAGTCATGCTCCTGGATGGCGCTGATCACCGAGTTGATCCGGGCGGAGACCTGCCGGAAATCCACGGCAGGCGGGGTAATGGCCGGAAGGCCGAATTTCGGCCCGTTTTTCATGAGATGATAGACATGGGCGGTCTTGAGCAGGGTTTTACTGGGAACGCAGCCATAGTGGAGGCAATCGCCGCCGAGCGTCTTTTCTTTTTCCACCAGGAAGGTCCTGGCGCCAAGCTGCGCCGCGCCGGAAGCGACAGTGAGTCCCGCGGCTCCGCCGCCGATAATGCCGAGGTCATAATCATAGTTGGCCATGCTGTTTCTCCTGCTGAACCATTTCATTACATATTGCCATGGGCGGTCTTTGGGGGCAAGGTTGCGGGCTGAAATAACCCCGGTGATGTGCCTTGCCGGGCGGGTTGCGTGCTGGGTATGGTTTTTTCTCTGTATTGTCGGGTTCATGGCAGCGTTGGCTTGAGAATTTGCTGCTTCCATAGTAGGATGTACCGCATAACAAAATAAGGCGACCTGTGGTTATGAGCGCAGCGTGCTCCATATGAGTTCTTTATTTATGAGTATACAGCATTATTCTGCCCAACAGGCCAAGGCAAAACCAAATTCGTTGGATGAACAGCTTGCGCTTCTCGGCGAGGCGCTCACAGAATTGCCCTGCTTACAGGACCTCTGATATTCTTGCCCAACAGCCTCCGTTGCCATTATGAAAACAATCTGGTCAGCTCCCCCGCAAGAGTCCACGCCGAACAAAAATCCCCCTGTCCTTTTCCTGCCCGGCTGGGGATTTTCCGGGCAGGTGCTTGATCTGGGGAAAAGACGGTACTCCTGGGCAAGGCCGACTGCTCCGCTGGACCCGGCCACCGCCCTGCCGGAGATCCTTGCCTTGCTTGCCGAACAGGGTGTGGCGACCATCCAGCTGGTCGGCTGGTCCATGGGCGCCCATCTGGCCCTGGATTTTGCCGGTACCTTTCCCGGAAAGGTGGCGACCCTGACCCTGCTGGGTATGCAGGCCTCCTGGTCGGCCTCGGAAATCGGCGCCATCCGTCTGGCCCTTGAGATCGAGCCCCCGGCATTTTTGCGGGATTTTTACCGGAAAAGCCTTCTGGGCTATAAAAAAGAATCCCGGCGTTTTGTGGCCGAGCAGCAGGAGGCGCTTATGAAATCTCTGGACATGCAGGTGCTTGGCCGGGGTCTTGACTATCTGGCCCAATGGCGTCTGCCTGCGCAAGGGGTGCAGTGTCCGGTCTTTTGCTGGCATGGGCGGCGGGATATCATCGCGCCGGTGGCCCAACAGGCCATGATCCCCGGAGCCCGCGCCACGATCATCGAGCATGGCGGGCACGCGCTTTTTTTCGACCGGGAGTTTGCCCCTGGTGAGTGATTTCCGGAAGCAAAGAATCCGGCAGCGGTTTTCCCGCGCTGCCGGGACCTATGACGCCCATGCCGAGGTGCAGAAGGATCTGGCGGTTCGCCTGCTCCGGGAGCTTCCCGATGGCAGCGGGCCGGAACGCATCGAACGTATCCTGGAGATCGGCTGCGGCACCGGGCATTTCACCTCGCTTCTTGCCGGGCGTTATCCCGAGGCCCGGATCATCGCCCTTGATTTTGCCGAAGGCATGGTGCGGCTGGCCAGAAAGCGGCTGGGAGGGAAGGGCAATGTTTCCGTGCTTTGCGAGGATGGGGAACGGTTCCTGGTCGCCTGCCCCGGCGCCTTTGAGCTGATCTGCGCCAATTCCACCCTGCAATGGTTTGATGACGTCGGGGCGGCCCTGGGGCAGATTGGGCGGCTGCTCTCCGGCAAAGGCCGTTTTGTCGGGGTGCTGTTCGGCCCCCGGACCTTCACCGAGCTTGCCCAGGGCCTGAGCCAGGTCTTTGACCAAGAGGTGCGCTTGCCTCCCCATGGGTTTCCCGCCGGGGAGAATCTGGAGGGCATGCTGGGGGAGATCTTTCCGCGCTTTTCCGTGCAGGAAGAGCTTAGGCTCAGAAACTATCGCTCGCTTCTTGATTTGCTGGACCACATCCGCAAGACCGGAACCGGCGGCGGCCAGCTGCCGGGCACTTTGACCCGGGGACGGTTGCGGCAGCTTGAGTCCTGGTTTCAGGCAACCCATGGCGGGTATCCCGCCACCTATCAGGCCTTTGTCGTCAGGGGTGAGAAATGGTAATCATTCACCAGGAACGGAAAAAAGTGGTTCAATCTCTGAAATGTAAACGTTCAGCAGCGCCGCTTCGCTGCTGCCGCAGATGCGCGTGTCAATTGTCGGCAGCAGTGCCGACCAAGAGGCCTGCGAGCAGCAGTGAAACGGCGATAGCCCGTCTATGCAAGCAGGCCGAGACAGCTAAGCGAGCGCAGCGAGACTGCGAAGCAGATGCGGCAGCAGCGAAGCGGCGCTGCTGAACGGTTACGGGAAATGAGCGCGATCTTTGTCACCGGCACGGGCACCAATGTGGGCAAGACCCATGTCTGCGGACTGCTCCTTGATTTTTTGAGAAAAAAAGACATTGCTGCCGGGTATCAGAAATGGGTGGCCACCGGGCCGGAATTTCCGCCTGCTGATTTAGAGGCGTGCCTGCGGATGGCCCAACTTCCTCTTGTCCCGGAGCTGGTCAGCAGTCAGGTGGTCTATCATTTCGCCCTGCCCGCCTCACCCCA
This sequence comes from Deltaproteobacteria bacterium, assembly GCA_021822005.1. Lineage (GTDB taxonomy): Bacteria > Desulfobacterota > Desulfobulbia > Desulfobulbales > Desulfurivibrionaceae > Thiovibrio. The sequence continues at coordinate 3,546 of JAJZSH010000005.1, forward strand.
TCTCGCCGCCGAGCGGGCGGGGTCGGGGGCGGTTGTTGATCCGGAGCTGATCCGCGCCCGGTATCAGGAGATGCTGGCCTGCCATGAATTGCTCATGGTCGAGGGGGTTGGCGGGCTGATGGTGCCGCTCAACCGGGAGCTGTTGCTGGTGGATCTGCTGCGGGAGCTGAAGATGCCCACCCTGGTGGTGGCGAAGAGCGGCCTTGGCACCATCAATCATACCCTCTTGAGTCTGGAGGCCCTGCGCCACAGGGATATCCCGGTTCTGGGGGTGGTGTGTTCCGATGCCGCGCCTGATGAAGATGGGATGCTGGCTGAGGACAATATGCGCACCATCGCCGGAATGGGGCGGGTGCGGGTTTTTGGCCGCCTGCGGCGTTCTGCTGATTCTTTCCAGGCCCGCTCGGACTTTGTCCCGGTCGGCCGGGCGATTGCCGAGGCCTTGGGGTTCTGACTCGTGTCTTTTAAAGAAGCGGGTTCTAACCTCCCGCCGCTCCCGGTGACCTGCCGCGTGTCGCCCCCAGGACAGCGGTGAGCTTGTCCGCGGTGATGGGTTTTTCGATCAGGACGACGCCCGGGTCAAGAACCCCGTGGTGGGCGATGGCGTTATCCGTATAGCCGGACATATAGATGACACGGGTTTCCGGCCGCCTTGCCGTGATGGCCTCGGCAAGCTCCCTGCCGTTCATGCCGGGCATGATGACATCGGTGAGCAGGATGTCGATCCGCCCGGCAAAGGAATCGCTCACCTGTATGGCCTCCGCGCCGCTGCCCGCCTCAAGCATCGTGTGGCCAAGGGGTTGCAGGATGGCCGTGACTATGGTCCTGAGCGAGGGCTCATCATCCACCACCAGAATGGTTTCGTTGCCCCGGGGCAGGGACAGGGTGGATAATTCTGGAGTTTTTTCGACCGCACACTGGACAACAGGCAGGAATATTTTGAAGGTGGCGCCGTGGCCCGGCTCGCTGTACACGAAGATGTGACCGCCCAGCTGTTTGATGATCCCGAAGACCATGGCCAGCCCCAACCCGGTCCCTTTGCCCCGTTCCTTGGTGGTGAAAAACGGATCAAAGATCTTTGCCTGGATTTCCCGGCTCATGCCCTGGCCGGTGTCGCTCACCGAAAGAACCACATGCCGGCCCGGCGTCACTCCTTTGTGGGTACTGGCATACTCCGCATCCAGTTCACGGTTTTCCGTTTCAATGATCAGGCTGCCGCCTTTGGGCATGGCATCCCGGGCATTGACCGCCATGTTCAGAAGCACCTGTTCCATCTGCCCCGGATCGATGAGCATGGTGTCATCCCAGGCTGTGGCGCGGACCTCCAGGGAGATATCCTCTCCGATCATCCTGCCCAGCATCTTGGTCAGGTCGAGGATGAGCTGATTCAGGCTGCAGGGCGCCAGCTGTATGGTCTGCTTGCGGCTGAAGGCCAGAAGCTGCCTGGTCAGGGTGGCTGCCCTGTGCCCGGCCTCGTTGATGGTCTGGACTTTTGCCCTGGCCGGGGTATTTTCGGCCAGCTCCAGCAGCAACAGTTCGCTGTATCCCAGGATGATTGAGAGGATGTTGTTGAAGTCGTGGGCAACCCCTCCGGCCAGGATGCCGATGGATTCCATCTTCTGAGCCTGGGCAAGCTGGCTTTTAAGTTTTTCCTGTTCCGCCGCCGCCTGTTTCATTTCCGTGATATCGGCAAGACTCCCGCGCCGCCCTAAAGAGCGGCCTGTGTCATCGTGGATCTCGGTGCAGACATGGCTGACCCAGCGGACCTGACCCGCCTTGGTAACGATCCGGAATTCCAGGGGGATATCCATGCCTGTGGGATTCGAGAGGTGCACATGGTTGTCCCACCCCTTCCGGTCTTCCGGGTGGAAGAGCGCATCCAGAAGCCCGGGATCGGCAAGGAACTCCTTTGCGGAATATCCGGTGAGCGCTTCACAATTATCTGAGACGTAGATCATCCTCTGGTCCGGCGCCCGCCAGAAGATGAAGTCGGTGGCGAACTCGGTGACGGTGCGGTAGAGTTCTTCGCTCTGCCGCAGCTCGGCCTGCTGCCGGTCGAGTTTTTCGAGCATGGTGTTGAAGGCCTGGGCCAGGGTGGAGGTCTCGTCCTGTGCTGCGGTGCGGAACAGCCGCGCCTCTCCTTTTTTGTCTTCCAAATCCGCCACATGCTGGGTAAGCGCCAGGAGAGGTCTGGTCAGGTATTGGCTGAAATACCGGATGACCGCGAAGGCCGTCAGGGTTATGACCAGCATCCCGGCCAGGAGAACCTGCCCGGCGCGGGTGAGGGGGGCATAGGCCTCGGTCTGGGGATAGTTCGCGGCCAAAAGCCAGTTTTTCACCCGCAACCGCTTGAAGGAGGTGAGCATGGGCACGCCCTCGCGGCTGCGGTTTTCGTCCGTGCCCTCAAAGCCCTCCAGCGCCCGGTCGTAGAGGAGGTTTCCTCCCTGGGGAAGTTCCTTGAAGATCCCGGCCTTGTCCGGGTGCATGATCATGATCCTCTCCGCCGTGGCCAGGTACAGATATCCGGTCTTTCCGATCTTCTTTTCCGAGAGCTTGCCCAGGAGATTCGGCTGCATGAGGTCAAGGCTGCCGGCGAGGATGGCGATGATCCTGCCCTCCTGGTCAAAGACCGGCGCGGTCATCATGATCACCGGGTGCCTGTGCGGCTGGGAGGCGACGTAGGGATCGGAGATGTACGGGGCCGAGGTGGCCAGGGTGTTTTTGATGTAGGGCCGGGAAGAAAAATCCAGCCCCCGCCGGTTGGGGAGAAAGGGGGATTCGGCGATGATCCTGCCCTCCGGGGAGAAGAGAAAGATATGGTTGTCAAAGGCCTTTTGCAGACCGGTGCGGTTGTCAAGAGATTGCTGGGCACTGTCTGCCGAGGCAAGGGTTTCCGGGGAGATCCTTGGGGCAACCGCAATAAGCTGGGCCTGGGCTTGAAAAAGCTTGTCGTCAAGTGAATCCGTGATTTCGGAGAGTATGGAGAACTGCTCGGTGGAGATAATTTCCTTGAGTTGCTGCTTGAACATGGTGAGGACCAGGAAGGAGGTGGCGCCCATCAGACACAGAAACAGCAGGGAGATGGCAAGGGTCAGCCGGGTTTTCATGGTCAGTTTCATGCGCGGATTCCGTGGTGGGGAAAAGGTCAAGCCGCAACCGGCAGTACGGTGTCCAACGGTAGAAAGATTGTATCACGACGGGCGGCAAGCCACCAGGAACTAATTGCGCGAGACAGGCAGAGGCGCGATGTTCAGCAGGAAAGAGGGCAGAGGGGCAAACCGGACAGCCTGGTTTGCCCCGGCGTTACGCTGTTAGGGGGGAGCGGGGGTTATTTCCGGCAGCAGCCTTGGCCTGCGCGGCTTTCCTCCGGCACGCCGAGTTTCTTGAGGATGATGGCCAGCGGGCAGAATTTGCTGAAGCCGTACTGGAGAAGGTTGGCCCCGACAAAGGCGGTGAAGAAATACCAGTAGGGGTGAACCCAGGTTCCCAGGGCCAGGCTGATCAGGATGAAAGCGCCTGCAAAAACATGAACCCAGTCCGTGATGATCATGGTGAAGTCTCCTTGGTGGTGCTTGTTCGGCAACGGTTGAATCCGGTTCAAATCAGGAACCCTGGCAGAAGAGTTCCCGCATGGTCTTGATCAGCTCGGTCACCCGGCCTTCCGCGATCCGGTTGTAGATGAAGTTCGCATCCTTGCGAAAGGCGATTATCCCCTGGTTGCGGAGGATGGAGAGATGCTGGGAGACATTGGCATTGGTGGTGTGCACCTCCTTGTGGATATCGCCCACGGTCATTTCCCTGTCCTGCAACAGGCAGAGGATCTTCAGGCGGATGGGGTGCGACATGGTCTTGAGGAGTTTGGCGATATCCTCGATATGGTTGTCCTGCATGGAGCTGTTTCCTTACCTGAAGTTAAGCTGTAAGCCGTCGCCGCTATCGCTGCTGGAACAAAATAACATTGCCATTGAAATGGCGAACGGCAGCAGCGATAGCGGCGTAAGGAGCCGTAACGGAGCAGTGTAAACGGCGATGGCTAAAAGAACAGCAGCGCCGCTTACGCTGCTGTAAACGGCGATGGTTATTCCGTAACGGCTCCTGAATCTAATGCCGGGTCGTCCTGTCTGTAAACAGAAAAAGATTACCCTTCCTTTCCTCGTCTCACCCGCACGGGATCATCCACCTCCGCCCCAAGAATCCGGACGGCATTTCCCCTGGTTACTGCCAGTTCAAGATAGCCGCGGCTGCCGATGAGCGCCAGAACCTGCCCGTCCGGCACCGTGGCGTAAGCGCTTGCCAGGCCGGTCACTTGCTGTTTCTTGTGAAAGATCTGGAGGGAAGCCGGATCAGCTGTCAGTCCGGCAAGATCACCCTGGTGGATATTCGTGGTCAGGTTGCCGAAATGGTCGATGTGGATCACGGACCCGGCTATGTTGCCATGAATCCGGTCAATTTGCAAGGTGGGGGATGCAAGTTTTATAAGATTTTCCTTAAGCGCCCGGGTGCCAAGGCGGGAGAGCCCGGCGCCATTGGCCAGGGCGGCCGCAACCGGCGCCAGAATATCGCGGCCATGGAAGGTCGCGCTGAGCGGGGCAAGATACAGCTGCGGGCAATCAATACAAATTGCTTCTTCAAAGAGCTGGTCATGCAGAAAGGGAGTCAGGATGCCGTTGTCCGGCCCCAGGAAAACCTGGCCCATGGCCCGGACCGCCAGGAGCTGTCTATTTGCGCCCACCCCCGGATCGACAATGGCCAGATGGATGGTCTCTTTGGGGAAATACGGGGCTGCCGCCTGGAGAATAAAGGCACCCTGCCGGATATCCTGAGCCCGGATGTTGTGGCAAAGGTCGATGAGACGCGCCTGCGGGGCCAGGCCGGCCATGACCCCTTTGGTTACGCCGACGTATTCATCCTGGAGGCCGAAATCCGTGGTCAGGGTGATAATGGGAGGCATAATTTCACCCATCAATGGACAAGGCGGGAGACCCCGACCATTTCAGTCCGGGTGCGCAACTGTATCTGGTACCGGCGCAGGGCCTCCACCGTGGCCGGATAGGGGTGGCCGATGCCCACGGCCTGGCCATGCTCCCCGGCGAGCTGGATAAGGAGGTCAAGCTGGGCCCGGATCTTGTCCGGGTTCTGGTCGTTGTCGAGAAAAACGGTGCGGCGTTCTGCCTTTACGCCCATTTCAAGGGCAAGATCATAGGCAACGCTCTGGGATGCGGTCACGCTGTCCAGGAAAAAAAGGCCGCGCGCCCGGACGAGGGCCATCAGGGTCCGCATGGCCTGGGGATCGGCGGTGAAGCGGGAACCCATGTGGTTGTTGAGGCCGATGGCTTTGGGGACCGCTTGCAGGTCTTCGTGGAAGAGGGCCTTCATGGTTTCCGGGTCCATGGCCGTGGTCAGGGCGCCGGGACCGGGATTCCATTTTGGGTCCATGGTCTCAAGCGGCAGGTGGAGGAGGATGTCGCGGCCCCTGGCCTGGGCCTCCTTTTGCAGCTCATCGGAAAAGGGGCTGAAAGGCAGGAAGGCGAAGGAAAGGGGCAGGTCAAGGGCGAGGAGGGCCCTGCCGGTATTCTGCCGGTAGCCCATATCGTCGATGACGATGGCCACAAGGGGTTTGCCCGGGAGAGGTTTTTTCTCCGGCTTCCTGCGGCGGGTTGCGGCCGGTGGCGCCTGGTGGGGCAGGGCAGGCTCTTCGTAGAGCGGAGCAAGCTGGCCTGGCAGCGGTTCGGCCGCCTGGTGCAGGGGCTTTTTCTTGGCCTGCCCGCTCAGCAGGGGCACCGGGACTTCCGGGGGCTTGCCTGAATGCAGCACCATGAAATAGAGTCCGGCGGCCAGGGTCGCGGCCACAAAAAGAAACAGGCAGAAGAGGCCAAGACGGTGTCCCGCCTTCTTTCTCGCGCCTTTTCGGGTGGATTTTTTTGAGGAAACCTTGGGCATGCCTTGTTCCATTTCTCGTTAATAACAAGATGCTTTTGTAGGAGCGGCTTCAGCCGCGATAACCACCGGATCGCGGCTGAAGCCGCTCCTACGGGATGCAATAATTATTCGTGGTTTTCATAGAGAGTTGGAATTATTTGTCCCGGCTCAGGACATAATGGGCCAGACCGGTCAGGGGCTCTTTTGCCGACGCCTCACCAAAGATGGCAAGACCGGTCAGGGCTTGCCTGAGCAGCGACTCAGCCTGCGCCCTGGCCAGGGCGAATCCCTGATATTTTTCCATAAGGGTGCGGGCCGTGGCCAACTGCCTGCTGCGCTCCCGCGGCGTTCCTTTAAGCAGGGCAACCAGCACCTCGCGATCATCGGCTTCGGCCCGAGCCAGGGTCTTGATCAGGGGCAGGGTCATCTTGCCCTCCTGAAAATCGTTGCCCACACCCTTGCCGGTTTTTGCCGGGTCTCCGAGATAATCCAGCAGGTCGTCAACGATCTGGAAGGCCAGGCCCAGGTTGGTCCCATAGGTGCGCAGGGCGAGGCGCTGGTCGGGGGAACCCTGGCTGTGGGCAATGCCCGCCTCGCAGGCCGCGGCAATGAGGGCGGCGGTTTTGCCCATCAGGACCTGAAAATATTTTTCCTCGGAGATAAGAATCTCTCTGGCGTTGTGCATCTGCAAAAATTCAGACTCGACCATGGCCGCGGTGGCGCGGCCGATCAGGGCCATGGCCGCGGGGCCGCCCACCTCGCTGGCCAGGGCCATGGCATGGGCATGCAGATAATCCCCGGCCAGGATGACCGGCTCCATCCCCCAGATGGTGTTGGCGGTTTTGGCGCCGCGTCGCAGGATGGCATGGTCGATGACATCATCGTGCAGCAGGCTGGCCGCGTGGAGATACTCAAAAGAGATGGCCAGGCGCGCCGTATCGGCGGGAGGAGGGCCGACAAGGCTTGCGGCCAGCAGGGTGAGCAGGGGGCGGATGCGCTTGCCGCCCTGGAAGATGGCATGGCGGATGATCTCTGCCAGCATCGGGCTTTGGATGATCGCCAGATCCTCCTCCATCACCGCGTCGATCCGGGCACCCTGTTCTTTGAGGGCCGCAAGAAGCTCGGCGTTGTTCATGATCTTTCCTCCCGGAAAAAATCCCGCACCGGCGCAATTTCGCGGCAGATCGGGCTCTGGGGCAGGCTTTTCAGGAAGAGTCTGCCGTACTGCTTGGTAAAGAGCCGGACATCGCAGATGGCCAGGACCCCCCGGTCGGTGGAGCTTCGCATCAGGCGGCCCACGCCCTGGCGCAGGGTCAGGATGGCGCGGGGGATCTGGAAATCGAAGAAGGGGTTGCCGCCCTCGTTTTTGATCCGATCCATGCGGGCCATGATAACAGGGTCCGAGGGGACTTCAAACGGAAGTTTGTCGATGATCACGCAGCTGAGCGATTCGCCCGCCACATCCACCCCCTCCCAGAAGCTGGCCACCGCCAGGAGGACGGAATGGGTCTGGTCCCGGAACTGCTCGAGCAGCCTGGCCTTGGGCGCCTCCCCCTGCATCAGCACCGGAAAGGGCAGCTGGGCGAGGAGAACCTCGTGGGCGGCCCGCATGGCGCTGATGCTGGTAAAAAGCAGCAGGGTCCGGCCATTGGCTGCCAGGATCAGCTCCTGCATCAGTTGCTGGCTGGCGGCGGGAAACTCCCGGGCCGCGGGTTCGGGAAACCCCTTGCCCGGCACGAACAACAGGGTGCGCTTTTCGTAATCAAAGGGGGTGGCCAGGGTCAGGGTCGGGGTGTCTCCGGGCAGGCCGAGGCGGCTGAAAAAGTAAGCGAAGGTGTTGTCCGTGGTGAGGGTGGCCGAGGTGAAAATCACATTCCGGGTCTGCTCGTAGAGAAAGTCCTGCAGCTCGCCGGCGATGTCGATGGGCGAGGCGGAAAGGGCCACGGTTTTTTCCCGCCGCTCGTACCAGTAGACAGAGGATGGGTTCCGCGCTTCGGTGATGGTGGTGAAGGCGGCCAGCATCTCTTCCGCCCGCCGCTGCATGCCCAGCCAGCTTTCCCCGCTCATGGCCGCCTTGGCCAGTTGATTAGAGAGACCCTTGATCTGGTCGGCGAGGCGCTGCCGCTCTTCTTCCCAACCGGGGAACCTCTCGATAAATTGCAGCAGGGAAAACCGACCCCGCTCCCTGGGAAACAGCTCGGTAAAGAGATCGATCTGCTTGGTCAGGGCCCTGGCGGTCTGCACGACCCCTTCCCTGGCGCGGCCCTTCAGATCGGCCTGGGCCGCGGTCTCCAGATCCTTGACCAGATCGATCACCTGATAATGGCTGAAGGAGGTGCCGAAGTACTGGGTTGCCACCCCTTCCAGATGATGGGCCTCGTCGAAGATCACCGATTCGTAGCGGGGCAGGACCTCAGCATGCCCGAAACGGCGCAGGGCCAGGTCGGAAAAAAAGAGATGATGGTTGACCACCAGCAGCTGGGCCTGGCCCGCCTTCTTGCGCAGCCGGCTGATGAAGCAGGCGGAACCGTCCGGGCAGTTGCCGCCCAGGCACTGGCTGGCCGAGGCGGTGATTGCCTGCCAGAGCGGGGCATTGTCCGCCAGCCAGGAGAGTTCGCTCCGGTCGCCGGTCTCGGTTTCTGCAAGCCAGTCGGAAACCCGTTGGGTGTCGCGGTCGTCGGCAAAAAGATTCCGCTGGGGGGACGCCAGGAACTGCTGCCAGCGGTAGAGGCAGAGGTAGTTCTGTCTCCCCTTGATGCAGAGGGCGTTCAGCCTCGGGGCCAGGTGTTTTCTGATGAAGGGGATTTCCTTGGTGAGAATCTGGTCCTGCAGGTTCAGGGTGTTGGTGGAAACAACCACCTTCTGGCCGCTCAGGATGGCCGGGACCAGATAGGCCAGGGTCTTGCCGGTGCCGGTGCCCGCCTCAACCGCCAGCATCCCCGGCTGGCTCGGCTTCTCGTCTTCCGGCAGCTCCAGGGTGGCGGCAATGGCTTCGGCCATGCGCAGCTGGCTGGGGCGTGGTTCGTAGCCGGGCAGTTTTCGGGCCAGGATGCCGCCTTGGGCAAAGATGTCGGCCATGGCCTCGGACAGGGAAGTGAACGTGGACATCGGGTTTTGCTCTGCGTGTGGATTCAAGGGGGATGTCTCTCCTGTTGACAAGGGGAAAAGCATTCTGCTAGCCTGATCATGGAGAGAGGATAACGCGACCAGGTTCGGCCCGGGTCGCGATCGTGGCTAAAGCGTAACTGCTCAGCTGAAACCGAGAAACAGGCTTAAGCATCCCAACTGTAACTGTTCAGCAGCGCCGCAGATGCGCGAAATAGGCTTGCGAGCTATAGCCCGACTATGTGAGCAGGCCTATGACAAAGCAGATGTGGCGCTGCTGGGCAGTTACGCTAAAGCTGGATATCTATACCATAAGGAGAGGAAATGAACGAAATTAAAAAAATTCTGGTTCCCGTGGATTTTTCAGAGAATTCGCAGAAGATTCTCCGCACGGCCGCGGACTTTGCCGCCAGATTCAAGGCGGAGCTGGCTGTTGTTTTTGTGGTGCAGGGCTTTGACGATTATTCCGGTTTTTTCGTGCCCCATATGCCCATCATCCAGTTTGAGGAAGAGATGGTCAAGAGCGCCGGGGAAAAAATGAAGAGTTTCGTGGCGGAAACCCTCAACGGTTCTGTCCCGCATACCACGGCGATCCTGAGCGGCGACGTGGTCGAGGAGATCAATCGGTTTGTCGGTGAGCAGAAGGCTGACCTGATTGTCATGGGCACCCATGGCTACAAGGGACTGGACAAGATCCTCTTTGGCAGCGTGGCGGAGAAGATTGTCAAGACCGCGCCCTGCCCGGTGCTGACCATCAACCCCTACCGGTAAGGGGGGGCAATCAGCTCAGAACCGCGAGAAGCCCGGTGGCCGCCGTGGCCTTCTGCGGTTCGGCGAGGCTGCCAAGTCTGGCAAAAAGGTCGATGAGCGAGGTCCCCTCGTAGGCGTAAAAGCGCATGGCCTTTTCGGTCGGGCTGTTTTTCAGAAAAGGAAGGGCCGCCCGGTTCAGGTCGTTTCCTGCCCTTTGCAGCTCTGTCAGCCGCTCGGCGGAGATTGTCCCGCTTGCGGCAACCCCGAGCAGCACCCGGTTGAAATGCTCCCTGGAAGCCCCGGTGTCCGCCCTGAATTTTTCAACCAGGGCGGGGTATTCTTCTGCGCGCTGTGCCTGGGTCGGCAGGGCGAGGCTGACCAGCTGCCTGGGGAGCCTGCCGGTGAGAGTCTCGTAAGCCTCGGCGAGCAAGCCCTGGAGTTCTTCGTGGGTCGTGACCAGCAGGGGGAATTCCGCTGCCCTGGCATCCCGGGTGTAGAGGCGGCCCCAGGCCCTGGCCAGCCGGGCCAGGTTGATCGCCGGGCCGCTCAGCGCCGCGGCCGCGGCAAGCTCCCGCAGGGCCTGCTCTTCTTCCTCGTCCACCTCTCCTTCCTCTGTCTCTTCGCCCCGGATGGCGGCAAAAAGTTCGGCCTCTTTGCCCGAGATGGCCATGAACCCCTGGGTAATTTCGCGTTCTTCTTCCCGGTACATCTCCGCCAGCTTCAGGATGAGCATGGCCTGCCAGAGCGCTTCGTTCTCTGCCTTCTGAGGCGAGGCGGCTTTCTTGCCGGAGCGCAGGCTGGAAATCAGTGCGCCGACCGAGGCCTCGTCCCGGTCGCCATGACCGGCGGAAAGAGAGGCAAGGAGCCCGCCATGGAATTCAGCTTCATGGCCCTTGAGTTCCTGGGCAAGGGACTGGAAACGGGCCTGTTCTTCTCCGGAAAGCCGCACCGGCGTGTATCCCGCCCACAGTTCCTGCTGTTCTTGCTGTTCGGGCTTGCCGGGCAGGGGAGTGCTCCGGTGTGGCAGGGCATAAAAAAAGAGCGAGTCGCACAGGAGCCGGAAGGGTTGCAAATCAGCGGGATGGGGACTCGTTTCCGGAGAAAAAAGGGCGTTGAGCGATTGTGTCATTTGTAATTCCTGTTACAATGGGCTGGAATTCTCCCCGGGCTGGGGACCACCTGGAAAAATTTTCAAAAACAGGCTGCGCATGCAAAAAATGATGGACTCGCAAAAAGGGAAAAAAGCCACAGGTCCGCGACACGAAATCAAAGAGTTCCCAAGCAATAACTGTTGTAATCGCGGCTTGTTGCGATTTCAACAAAAAATACGGGAGCGGATTTCCCTGGCTATCCTGGTTATCGTCTATCTGCTGGCCAGTGTCCGTTACTTTCCCGGGCGGGCCATGCATTCAATCGTGGAAACCTTGATCCATGTGCTGTCCGTGGCGCCGATCAACCTGGGCGCCACGCTGCTGATTGTCGCGGTCCTGCAGCGCCTGGTCAAGGAGCGGCTGCCGTTCAGCAGAACGCTGCGTTTCTTTCTCGTGGTGGCCATTTGCCTGGAGTTCATCCTCGGTCTTGCCCATTATTTTGAAATAAACGGGGCTGCTTAGCGGATCAGCGAGTTGTTGGTGTGCCAGCCGGAAGGCGCCGTGGTGTTGGGCAGGACAATGGATTTTTTCCCGAGCACCGTGCCGGGGTTGGTCACCGCGTTGCAGCCGGTCTGGGCCTTGTCTCCCAGGATTGCCCCGAATTTGCGCAGGCCGGAACTGATGGGGCCGGCCGGGGTTTTCACCAGGACGTCCCCGCCGGTGAAGCGCAGGTTGGCCAGTTTGGTGCCCGCCCCCAGGTTCACCCCGTTGCCCAGGATGCTGTCGCCCAGATAGGCGAAATGCCCGGCCTTGGCGTCGTCAAGGAAGATGGAATGTTTGACCTCGGTGACATGGCCGACCACGCAGCGGGCGCCCACCAGACAGTGACCGCGCAGATAGGCGCCCTGCCGGATCTCGCTCTGGTCGCCGATGATCACCGGTCCCTTGATAAAGGCCCCGGATTCAACCAGCACCCCCTTGCCGATACTGAGCGGCCCACCGGCCAGCACGGCCCCGGCCATGAGAACGCTGGCCCCTTCCAGAAGCGTGCCGTTGCGCAAAACCCTGAGCCTGCCCTTGGTGGCGTCGCCGAATTCGATGGTGAGATCGGCGGCCTCGGTCAGCATCGTGTCGTGGAGGATCAGGGTGGCAGGAAGCGGGCCGTGGTTCTGCGGCCAGGCGATCTGCGGCCAGGGATACTCCGCCATATAGGTCTTCAGCCGGGCCAGCGCCTGCCAGGGGTATTCCTCCGCCACGAAAAGAGAGGCATGGGCATAGCGGCTCAGATCAAAAAAAGAAGCGTTTGTAAGGTTCATCAGGATCGGTTGCCGGTTGTTTTTTGTTGGCCGTCATGGCATGATTGTTGAAATCGCAACAAGCCGCGATTGCAACAGTTATTGCTTGGTGCCTCTTTACGTTGTGTTGCGGGCCTGTGCCTTTTTTCCCTTTTTAGGAGGCCGTCATTTTTTGTGCAGATGGCGTCTCTCGCCCCGTGCGGGACATCCTGTGAGTCGCAGGCCTACTATGGTGCAAAACGGCGATTTCTTCAAGCATATTTCAGGGCTGGTCTTGCCCCGCGGATATCGTCTTGACTTCACGGGGAGGGGTGCTTATGTTGCCACACTTAAACCATTGTTCTTTCCGGCAAGGCCGGTCTGCCGATAAAATATAACCTGGAGGCATGTTGTGGATATTAATGATTCCATGACCTCAGAGCTCAATGATTTTCATGATTCCGAAGGGCAGGAGATCCCTGGGGAATTGCCGCTCATGGCGGTGCGTGATGTGGTTATCTTCAATTATATGATTATCCCCCTCTTTGTCGGGCGGCCTGCTTCGGTGGGTGCGGTCAACGATGCCATGACCAAGGACAAGCTCCTCATGCTCGTTACCCAGAAGGATGCCTCCCTGGACGAGCCCCAGTCCGAGGATATGTATGATGTGGGCATGGTCTGCATGATCATGCGCACCCTGAAGCTGCCGGACGGCCGCCTCAAGGTCCTGGTCCAGGCCCTGCGCAAGGCGCGGGTCGAATCCTTTGTCCAGGAAGAGCCCCATCATATCGCCCGGATCGAGCTTATCCAGGATGAAGAGGTGGAGGAGGTCTCGGTGGCGATGGAGGCCCTCATGCGCAATGTCCGCGAGCAGACGGAAAAGATCCTCTCGCTCAAGGGCATCATGTCTTCCGATCTCATGGTTATCTTGAACAACGTGGAGGAGCCGGGCAGGCTCGCCGATCTGGTGGTCTCCAACCTGCAGTTGAGGGTTTCCGAGTCCCAGGCGGTGCTGGAAACCTTTGACCCTGCCCTGCGCCTGAAAAAGGTGGCCGAGTACCTGCAGAAAGAGCTGGAAGTCTCCACCATGCAGGCCAAGATCCAGTCCGAGGCCAAGGAGGAGATGAGCCGCACCCAGCGGGAGTATTACCTGCGCGAGCAGTTGCAGGCCCTGAAAAAAGAGCTGGGCGATATCGATGACCGGTCGCAGGAGATGGAGGAGCTGCGGGGCAAGCTGGCCAAATGCCGGATGCCGCCCGAGGTCAAGAAGGAGGCGGGCAAGCAGCTCAAGCGGCTGGAGATGATGCATCCCGACGCCTCCGAGGCCTCCATTGTCCGGACCTATATCGACTGGATTCTCGACCTGCCCTGGCGCAAGGGCACCAAGGACCGGATTGATCTCAAGGTCGCCAAGGCGGTGCTGGACGAGGATCATTACGGGCTGGACAAGGTCAAGGAGCGCATCCTCGAATACCTGGCCGTGCGCTCGCTCAACAAGACGACCAAGGGGCCGATCCTCTGTTTTGTCGGCCCCCCCGGAGTGGGCAAGACCTCGCTGGGCCAGTCCATCGCCCGGGCCATGGGCCGCAAATTCCACCGCATTTCCCTCGGCGGCATGCGGGACGAGGCCGAGATCCGCGGCCATCGCCGCACCTATATCGGCGCCATGCCGGGCCGGATCATCCAGGGGTTGAAAACGGTGGGGGCCAACAACCCGGTGTTCATGTTCGACGAGATCGACAAGGTCGGCGCCGATTACCGGGGCGACCCATCCTCCGCCCTGCTGGAGGTGCTTGATCCGGCCCAGAACAGCGATTTCACCGACCATTACCTCAACATGCCCTTTGATCTTTCCCGGGTCATGTTCATCACCACCGCCAACATGGCGGACACCATTCCGGCCCCGCTCTATGACCGGATGGAGGTGATCCGTCTGGCCGGCTACACCCTTGAGGAGAAGATCGAGATTGCCCGCCGCTATCTGGTGCCCCGGCAGCTTGAGGAAAACGGCATCACCGGCAAGCATGTCCAGTTCGACGATGCCATGCTGGCCAGGATCATCACCAATTATACCAGGGAAGCGGGCTTGAGAAACCTGGAGCGGGAGATCGGCACCATCTGCCGGAAAAACGCCCGCCGGGTCGCCGAAGGCGGCAAGGGGCCTTTTCCCCTCACGGAGCGGACCCTGAGCAAGTATCTTGGCCCGCCCAAGTTCACGCCTGAGTCGGAAACCGAGATCATCGACCAGCCGGGCATGGCCACCGGCCTTGCCTGGACCGAGGCGGGCGGGGAGATCCTCTATATTGAGATTTCCATTCTCAAGGGGAGGGGCAACCTGACCATGACCGGCCAGCTGGGCGAGGTGATGAAGGAGTCGGCCCAGGCTGCCCTGAGCTTCTGCCGCTCACGCCTCAAGAAGCTGAGGCTTGCCGATAATTATTTCGAGGAGATCGATATCCATGTGCATGTGCCGGCCGGCGCCATTCCCAAGGATGGGCCGTCCGCCGGGGTGACCATCGCCACGGCCATGTATTCGGCCCTCTCCCGGAAAAAGGTGCGCCAGGATGTGGCCATGACCGGGGAGATCACCCTGCGGGGCCGGGTGCTGCCCATCGGCGGCCTCAAGGAAAAGGCCCTGGCAGCCCTCCGGGCGGGCATTGGAACGGTGATCATCCCGGAGCAGAACAAGAAGGATCTGGTGGAGATTCCCGAGGATCTCCGCAAGAAGATCAAGTTCATCCCCGTGAAGAACATGGACCGGATTCTTTCCATTGTTTTTCAGGAGTAAGACTGGGGAGAAGGCATAGCGCCATCGCCTCCCGCCGTTTGGGCAGGGGGCTGTGCCTCACTTTACTGTAAAAACCCGCAGGAGATGACGTTTTTGGGCCAGGGAAGGGGGTTCCTGAAGAAAGGCCAACGGCGGCCCAGCACCATCCGGCGCCTGGCAGTCTGGCTGTGTGCCGTTGCCTTTCTGGGTCTGGCTGGTTTCGGGCTCTGGCTCTGGTCCTATGCCGTAACCCCCATGCCCATGCGGGAAGGGGCCAACCTCCATGTCCTGATTCCTCCCAAAACAAGCCTTGCCGGGATACAGAACATCCTTGCCGAAAACGGGGTGATCCCGCCGGGACGCGGGTTTTATTTTCTCGCCAGGGTCTCCAGGCTCAGTCAGCGGTTGCAGGCCGGGGAGTATCTGTTCAGTCCCGGACAAACCCCGGATCAAATCCTCCGCGTCCTTGCGGCCGGGTCCACCGTGCGCTGGTCGGTGACCATCCCCGAAGGCGCCAACATCTATCAGCTTGCCGACATCCTGGCCGAGGGCGGCTGGGGGGAGCGGGATCTCTTTCTGGAACTGGTGCGTGATCCGGACATTCTTGCCCGGCATGGAGTGCGGGCCGCAAGCCTGGAGGGCTACCTGTTCCCGGATACCTATCAGCTGCTGCGCGGCCAGAACCCGAGGGAGATTATCGGCCTGATGGTTGAACGGGGCAGGCAGGTGCGGCAGGAACTGGGCGATTTGCGCGACAACGCCCTGGGCCTTTCTCCCCACGAGGTGCTTACCCTGGCCTCCATCGTGGAAAAGGAAACCGCCGCCCCGGAAGAGCGGCCCCTCATAGCCCAGGTCTTTTTAAACCGTCTGCAGCAGAGCATGCGGTTGCAGACCGATCCCACCGTGATCTACGGCCTTGCCGATTTTGACGGCAATCTCACCAGGAAAGACCTGGAAACGCCAAGCCCGTACAACACCTATCTGATCAACGGCCTGCCCCCCGGCCCCATCGCCAGTCCGGGCCGCGCCGCCATCGCCGCGGTGCTGCATCCCGCCTCGGAATCCTATCTCTATTTCGTTTCAAAAAATGACGGAACCCATTATTTTTCCCGCGATCTGGCCGAGCATAACCGGGCTGTGCTCAAGTACCAGAAAAGGGGAGGAAGCTGATCCTGTGTCTTCTGGAAATTGTTGCCGTACCCCATCCGCTGGCCAGCGGGAAAATCTTGCCCAATTCCCATGATGGGCTTGTCATCCCGGACGGGGCGCGTGCTGGATCATAGGTGAAAAAGCATGTGTTATTGGGAGGATCTCCTGTTTTTCCTGTCTGGCTGTTCTTGTTATCTGGCGTGGCATGATGTTTGCTTGATTATCCGGCAAAACCAACCAGGAGGCAGATAATGATCAAGATCGCGGTGGTGGTGCTGAGCACGGTGTTGTTTCTGAAGGCGCAGCATGCCCTATTGGGGGAGGCCGACCCGCTTTCCATTCTGGAAGGGGTGGCCCTGGTGCTGCTCGGCCCGCTTTTTTCCGTGATGCTGTCCCATCCCCACGATGCCCTGCGCAGGCTCTGGGGGGAGATACTTGCCCTGCGCCGCCACCAGGGAGGGAACCAGGAGGGAGAGCTGCTCGGCCAGATACGCCAGCTGGCCAGGGTGTGGCAGGAGTCCGGCCCCAAGGAACTGGAGGAGGCGGGCAAAAAGATCGCCAATCCCTTTCTGCGCAAAGGGGTGGACATGGTGATCGATGGCTATGCTCCCGATGACATCCGGCGCATCCTGGAGAAGAATTATGATCTCTACCTTTCCCGGAAGGAGGTCCTGGCTGGAATCCTGAGCAGCCTTACCAGGCTGCCGCAGTCCTTCGGTTTCATCGGCACGGTGGTCGGCCTGATCAACGTGCTGGGGCACCTCAACGACAAGGCCAGCATCGGCCCCGGCGTGTCGGTGGCCCTCTTCTCCACCCTTTACGGGTTGCTGTTTGCCAACTTCCTGTTCATGCCGCTCTACAAGAAGTATGCGGCGCGGGTCCGGGAGGAGGTCAACTTCTTCCCGCTCATCACCGAGGGGGTGTTGGGACTGGCGAACCGGGAGTCGTCCCGCCACCTCCACTACAAGCTCGAATCGTGCCTGGGAGCAGGCGAGGCGGCAGAGGTTTCGGCACCTGCGCCGCAGCCTCAACCAAGACGGCATCGGATCGCACCGGTACCGTTTTCATTTGTCCGGGTTTTTTCCTTCCTGAGTTGAGCGGAGGCGAGGATGAAGGCATACGCGGGCAGGTTTCCCTTCGAGGAACCGGACAAGGATGGCAGCTTCTGGGGCATTATCGACGTGCTGACCCTGATGCTGGTCTTCTTCATCGTCATGTACGCTCAGGAATCACCAGAGGCCGGGACGGTCGCGAAGAGCCAAGCTGCGGACTTACCGGTTGCCGCGCCCCGAAAGGCCGAGTCTCCGGAGATCTCTCAGGCTGTACAGCGTCATCTGGATGGCCTGCTTGGCAACGGTTTCTATATTTCCTCCTCCGGCCAGAGCCTTACCCTGATACTGGAGGAGCAGCTCTCGTTCAGCAGCGGTGAGGCCACGTTGGCCGCCGACGCCCTGGCGATCCTTGACAGGGTCGCCGGTCTGATTCTGGAGGAAAACGGCTACGACGTGGTGATCTCCGGGCACACCGACGATGTCCCCATCCATAATGAATTTTTCCGTTCCAACTGGCATCTGTCCGCAGCCCGCGCGGTGGCGGTGGCGGAATATCTCCTTGGATGTGGTGTTACCCCCCAACGGATAACCACTCAGGGATTTGCAGAATTTCGTCCGCTGTTTTCCCGCGATACGCCGCAGAATCGAGGGAAGAACAGACGAGTTGAAATTACGCTTTTGAAAAAGGGTGTTCTGTAGCCCAGTGCTGCCTGCATATGACCTCGTTTTCCATTTCAAGGCCGGGCAGGCGAGAATGTTGTATTCCCTTCTCGTTCCTTGAAGACGACCGGGGAGGTTAACCACCGGCGTAGCCGGTGAGGGCGTGCAGCTTCCTGCGCATGGCCGAGGCCTTTCCCTTTCTGCCCAGCTCGGTATACAGTCTGACAAGCAGTTCAAAGCCCCAGGGGGATTTTCCGGCTCCTCGCCGGTAATGGTCAGCAGGATTGAGGCAGGAGGTATTGCGGAACCGGGGCGCATGCCAGTGAGCATGCGCCCCGGCGGCGGAGATTATTCCTTCAGGAAATCGATCTTGCTCTCGGTGGGCGGCATGGCCGGCTCCGGGACAATGCTGATCTCGACCTGATGTTCCTGTTCCAGCTCGATCAGATCGGCTCGTTTTTTGTTCAGGATGTACTGGGCCACCTCCATGGGCAGACGGCAGACCACCCGCTTGATCTCCTTTCTGGCCACCCCGGTCTGGATATGCCGGAAATGCACCAGGGCCTGGGTCTCCACGGAGCGGACCATGCCGCGCCCCTGGCAATGGGGGCAGATCCGGTAGCTGCCCACCGCGACCGGGGCGGCCATCTTCTGCCGGGAGATCTGCATGAGGCCGAATTTGGAGATCTTGGAGAAATCCACCTTGGCCTTGTCGCGTTTCATGCAGTCGCGCACCTTTTTTTCCACCTCGCGGATGTGCTTGGAATCGCGCATGTCGATGAAGTCCACAACAATGAGGCCGCCCAGGTCGCGGAGTCTGAGCTGGCGGGACAATTCCTCGGCCGCCTCCATGTTGGCGAGGAAGATGGCGTCTTCAAAACTCTTGTCCTTGCCGGTGCGGCCGGAATTGACATCAATGGCGACCAGGGCCTCGGTGGGGTTGATGACAATGGAGCCGCCGGAGGGCAGGGGCACGGTGGGCTGGTAGATCTGCTCGATCTGTTTTTCCACATGGTATTGATGGAACAGGGGCTGGGTTCCCTTGTGCAGCCTGGCGGTTGTCGATTTGCGCTGGGCCGCGGGCAGCAACTCGAGGAAGTTGTTGACCTGGGCCAGGGCCTCTTCGTCGTCCACCAGGATTTCTTCGATCTCAGAGGTGAAGTGGTCGCGCAGGAACCGGGAGACGATGTTCTGCTCCTTGTGCAGCAGGGCCGGAGCCTTCTCGGTCTGGCCTTTCTTCTTGATCTCCTTCCAGAGGTTGAGCAGGTAACGGACATCCTGGGCCAGCGCGGTTTTGGTGATCTCCTGGCTGGCGGTGCGGACGATGTAGCCGATGCCCTCGGGGATGCTGACGCTGTCAACCATCTCCCGCAGCTTCTTGCGTTCTTCCTCGGACTCAATCTTTCTGGAAATCCCGGCGCTGTCGCTGCCGGGCATGAGCACCAGGTAGCGTCCCGGCAGGGAGAGATAGGTGGTAAGGGTCGCGCCCTTGTTGCCGGTGGCCTCCTTGACCACCTCAACCAGCACCTCCTGGCCCTTGCTGAGGACATTCTGGATGGGCAGATCCTTCCAGTGGGTGTCTGCCGCAACTTCCGTGGCGTAATACTCCGGATGGATGTCGCCGAAGGGCAGGAAGCCGTTTTTCTCCGTGCCGTAATCGACAAAGGCTGCCTGCAGGTTGGCCTCCACCGCCGTGACCCGGCCCTTGTAGATGTTGCCTTTGGTCTGCGCCTGGCTGACGGTTTCCACGTAAAAGGATTCCACCTTGCCGCTTTCCAGGAGCACAAGGCGGCATTCCTCCGGTTCATCGGTGTTGATCAGCAGCTTCAGGGTGGTATCCCCCTTGGTCGGCTGTCTGCTTTCGGAGGGCTTCGGAGCTTCCGTGCCGCGCTCCTTGTCTTTCCGGGGCGGGCGCTGGCGCGCCGGTCTGGTCGGGGCGGCGGCCTTCTCCTTCTCCGGTTCAGCCGGGGGCGGGCCGGGTTGCTCACCCTCGGCGGTTGCTTCCGTTTTCTGGCCTTCCGGTCTGGGGGATTTCGACCGTCTCCGGGGTGGCCTTTTGCGGCGGCGGGGTTTGCTGCCCGCAGGGGAGGCTGTCTCGCCCTCGGGCCGGGAGGGGCTGCCGGAGGACTGAGCCGGGTCTGCCGGGCCTGAAGCCGGGGCTTTCGGGCGGGCGGTCTGGTCGGCGGACGGGCCTTCTTCTTCGCCCGGCCGGCCTGGCTTCTTCAGCCATTTGCTCACCCGGGAGAGAATGGAGCGCTCTTCCCCGTTGTTTTCCGTGCCCTGGCCGTGTGGCCGTTCATCTGCTGGTTTGGTAGTATCGTTTGTCATGGTGATTCGTCTCTATGATGCGGCCGCTGGCGGCCAGTTGTTGTAACATGATCTGCGTGGTGTCAGGGTCCAGACTGAGGGCCTCGCTGACATCGTTGGTCGTGCAGGGTCTTCTTTTCAGCATTTCAATAATTTCGTCTTCGGAAATATTGCGGAATTTTTCCCGATCCCGGGTGGTGAAATCAACAAGAATCTCCACCGGTCCTGGAATCTGGCGGGCAACGGCTTCCAGTTCCGCCCGGGTCAGGGGCTTGGCAAAGCTTTCCAGGGGCGGCCGGGCCACGGTGTTGAGCTGCACCTTGTCCGGCCTGATCTTGTGCACCGCCGCAACCAGGGCCGCGATGTCCTCCGGGCTGTCGTTGATTTTACTGGCCAGGAGGATTTCCAGCCAGAGTTTTCCGGAAAATTCCTTCCGGAAGGCGATGAGCCCTTCGATCAGCTCGGCAAGGGGCGAGCAGGCGGCCGGCCGGTTGATGCGCCGGTAGCTTTCCTCCCTGGCCGCATCCAGGGAGGGGATGACGATATCCGCTTGCAGCAGGTCCTGGCGCACTTCCGGGAGGTAGAGCAGGGAGCCGTTGGTCAGGACCACCACCGGCTTGTCGGACTTTTCCTTGAGATAGCGGATTACCTGGCCGATGCCGCTGTGCAGGGTGGGCTCCCCGCTGGCGGTGATGGTGAAAACATCAAGATGGGCCAGGAGTTCCCGGTCGGCAAGCACCGTGTCGATCTCCGCCAGCAGCTCGGGGAGCGGAACATACTCCCTGCGGGTACAGGTGAGGGTGGTGGTGGCGCCGATCTCGCAATAGATGCAGTTGAAGTTGCATATCTTGGGGGGAACAAGATCAATGCCTTGTGAAATTCCCAGGCGGCGGGAATTGACCGGGCCGAATACATATTTCATGGGGTTTTACGGGTCCGCGGTGAAACGGCTGAGGATAAAGGTCTGTGCGTCAAGGGTCGCAGGAGTATTTCCCTCCGCTGGCAGGGATTTTTTCTTGACTGGCAAGGTATAACAATCCGGTGCTCTTGGCAAGGCAAATTTGATGGCCCGCAATGGTGCAACCGCACCGCATGGGCTGTCACACCCCTTAATGTCCAAAGGTTAATCCTGACACCATGACCCTCCCTTAAGTTGTTGCCGGTGCATTTTTGTTGATTGACGGCTGCATTTGCTGCCGCAGGGAAGCGCTTCCTTTGCGCTTCATTTCGACTCCGCTCTGCCCGCCAAATTCGGCGGCAGGAGACTTTTGCCTTGACAGCAGACGGCGGCCTGCTAGTATTTACCTCTTTGAGGAAAGCATGAAAAATGACGGTCTCGTAAAAACCTGAAAAAGTCACAGGTCCGCGACACAAATTCAATGAGTTGCATAGCTATAACCGTTGTAATCGCGGCTTTTTGCGATTTCAACAAAAAATCAGGACAATTGACGGGAATCGACCTATGAAAAAGATGCGCAGTGATGCAATACGGAAAGGGGTGGAGCGGGCGCCGCATCGTTCCCTGCTGAAGGCCATGGGTTACACCGACGAGGAGATCAGGCGGCCTCTGATCGGCATTGCCCACGCCCACAACGAGATCATCCCCGGCCATATCCATCTGGACAAGATTCTGGAAGCGGTGAAAACCGGGGTCCGCATGGCCGGGGGCACCCCCATCGCCTTCGGAACCATCGGGGTCTGCGATGGCCTGGCGATGAACCACAATGGCATGAAATATTCCCTGGCCAGCCGCGAGATCATCGCCGACTCGGTGGAGATCATGGCCATGGCCCACCCCTTTGACGCCCTGGTGCTGATTCCCAACTGCGACAAGGTGACGCCCGGCATGCTCATGGCCATGCTGCGGGTCAATATCCCTGCCATCATGGTGAGCGGCGGCCCCATGCTCACCGGGCGTTTCCGCGGCAAGGAGGTGCATCTGGTCAGCGTGTTTGAAGGGGTTGGCCGGGTGAAGGCCGAGACCATGAGCGCGGAAGAACTGGCCGAACTTGAAGACCATGCCTGCCCCGGCTGCGGTTCCTGCGCCGGGATGTTCACCGCCAATTCGATGAACTGTCTCACCGAGGCCATTGGCCTTGGCCTGCCGGGCAACGGCACCATTCCGGCGGTGGCCGCGGCCCGGATCCGGCTGGCCAAGGAGGCGGGCATGGCGGTGATGCGGCTGCTGGCCGAGGAAATCCGTCCGCGGGATATCGCCACCCGCGCGGCCTTTGAAAACGCCATGGCCATCGACATGGCCCTGGGCTGTTCCACCAACACCGTCCTCCATGTGCCCGCCATCGCCAGGGAGGCAGGGGTGGACCTGCCCCTGGCCCTGTTCAATGAGGTGAGCGAGCGGGTGCCCCATCTGTGCAGCCTGATTCCCGGCGGGCCGCACAGCCTGCAGCAGTTGGACGAGGCAGGGGGGGTGCCGGCGGTGATGTGCGAACTGCTCAACACCGAGGCCGGACTCAACCTGGAGGTCATGACCGTTACCGGCAAGACCCTGCGCGAAAATCTGGAAAAGGTCCGGGTGCGGGATGCCGACATCATCCGGCCCGCGGATGAGCCGTATCACGAATTCGGCGGCATCGCCGTACTCTACGGGAATCTGGCCCCGGATGGCTGCGTGGTCAAGCAGTCGGCGGTGGCCGAAGAGATGCTCAAGCACAGCGGTCCGGCCCGGGTGTTCGAATCCGAGGACGAGGCCCAGGCCGCTATCTTAGGCGGCAAGATCAAGGCCGGGGACGTGGTGGTCATCCGCTACTGCGGCCCCAAGGGCGGGCCCGGCATGCCGGAGATGCTCTCCCCGACCTCGGCCATTGTCGGCATGGGGCTTGGCAAGAACGTGGCCCTGATAACCGACGGGCGTTTCAGCGGCGGAACCCAGGGGGCCTGTATCGGCCATGTCTCGCCGGAAGCGGCGGAGGGCGGACCCATTGCCTTTGTCGAGGAAGGCGACCGGATCACCATTGATATCCGGCACAAGTCGATTGAGCTGGTCGTGGCGGAAGGGATTCTGGCCCAGCGGCAGAACAACTGGCAGCCGACCGTTCCGAAGATCACCACCGGCTACATGGCCCGTTATGCCAGGCTGGTGACCTCCGGCAGCACCGGCGCGGTTTTGAGAGATGATGCCTGCAACCGGCAGGCGGATTGATGGCAAGAACAGAGCGTGGGGCTGGAATTCAGTCTCCGCCCCGCATCGTGCCTGACGGGGAAAAAATGGCAGACAGACGGATAACTCCAGGCGGCGTCCTGTGCAGCATCGTGGTGACCTTGGCCGTCCTTGCCGGCCTTGGCCCCGGTCAGGCATCGGCCCGGCCCATTCCCTGGGAGATCACGGCGGACAGCCTCGTTCATCTGAATGACCCGGACAGTATTCTGGCCGAGGGCAATGTTATTGTGGCCCGGCCCAAGAGCCAGGGGCCGGACGGCATGTATATCAGGGCGGACTGGGCCCGTTACGATGTGGAGCGCGGCACGGTCAAGGCCCGGGGCAATGTCTACATTCTGTCGGGCGCAGACGAGATCACCGCCAACAGCGCGGATATGGATCTTGAGGCCGAGACCGGCATCTTCACGGATTCCACCATCTTCATGGCTGCAACCCACATGTTTGTCACCGGGGAAGAGGTGGTGAAAACAGGGGAGTTCAGCTACACCCTGAAAAAAGGCTGGGCCACCGCCTGTAAGCCCGAGGAGGGCAAAAGCCCGCCCTGGTCGTTTACCAGCAGCACGACCAAGCTCACGGTGGACGGCATGGCCCAGATGACCAACGCCGTTTTTCATGTGAAGGACGCGCCCCTGGCCTACACCCCATATCTGGTCTTTCCCGCCAAGACCAAGCGGGAAAGCGGCCTGCTCTTTCCGGAATGGTCGCACTCCACCCGGAGCGGGTTCGGCCTCATGGTTCCTGTTTTTCTCAATGTCTCGCCCAGCACGGATATAACCCTCTATCCCGGCTACCTCTCCGAGAGGGGCGTCCAGTATGGCGGGGAGTTCCGTTATGTGAAAGGGCCTGAGTCCCATGGAACGTTCATGCTCAGTTATCTGCGCGATGATCTTGACGACGGCGCGGATCTCACGGCGGAATATAAAAACGACGGACTTATCCGGAGAGAGGCCAACCGTTACTGGCTTCGGGGCAAGGCCAACCATGATTTCGGCGACCACCTGACCGGCAGGCTTGACCTTGATCTTGTTTCCGACCAGGATTACCTGCAGGAATTCAAGGAAGGCTCCATGGGCTTTACGGCCAGTAATCTCCTGTTTCTTGACGAGTTTGGCCGGGACCTGCGGGAGGAAACCATTTTTGAGCGGGAATCTTCCCTGCAGCTGGTCAAGGTTTGGTCGAACATGGTTGCCAGTGGTGAACTGCGAACCAGGCAGAATACGGCCCATGACCTGCAACTTGTCGCGGATGACGGGGACGGTGTGCTGGAGGCGGGGGAATACTCCATCCTGTCCCGGAGAACCAGCCCCCTGCAGGCGCTGCCCAGGCTGGATTTTACCGGACGCATACCCATCAGCGGGACACGGATGAGCACGGCCTGGGAGTCGGAGTACGTCAATTACTGGCGGGAAGAGGGGGTCGGCGCCCAGCGCCTGGATCTGCACCCCAAGCTGATCTCCTTTCTGCCGCGGGGTGGATGGCTCGAGGGCAAGGTCAGTGGCGGGGCGCGGGAAACTGCCTACCAGCTTGAATCCTACGGGGATTCCTCCTGGGATAAGGACCGCTTTCAGGACCGGCAGGCCTATGATTTTACGGGGAATATGGCAACCATCCTCCTGCGCGATTTTGATCTGGGTAATTCCGATTGGCTTGAGCACATGGTGCGGCCAAACCTTGTATATGAATACCTGACGAGGACCCAGGAGCTGCCAACGCTTGATGACACCCTGGGTTATTTTGACAGCGTCGATCGCCTGGAGAGAAAAAACTGGCTGACCTGGCAGCTCAATAATTACTTCACCCTTGGCGGCACCAATAAGAAGGGCGATTTCTGGAACCGCAATCTCGGCTTGTTCAAGATTCTGCAAACCTATGACCTGCGGCAGGAAAACCCGGAAAGTTCAGGATTGCCCGCGGAAGGCAAGCGGTACGACTGGTCCGATCTCAGGTTTGAGGCGGCCGTCTCTCCGGCCCCGAACTGGATCCTCGGTTATCAGACCAACCTGAGCATGTACGGGAAAAACGTGACCCGCTATGAGTTGCGCAATCAGTACTCTCTTGCCGGCGGGCATACCCTTGGCCTCAATTACCGGTATCTCCGAAACAGGGACATGATCGCCCCCTATTTTTATACCGATCTCGGAGAATCGAGCCATGACCTGATCGGCATGGCCGGGATGCGGCTGACCGAAACGCTCACCGCCAACGCCTATCTGGTCAAGTCCTTTACCGAGGATCATACGGTGGAATCCCGTGTTCGCCTGATCTATCAGCCTGCTTGCTGGATGATGGAACTGGAGACAAGCAGGACTGCCGATGACCAGCGGCTGATGCTCATCTTTTCCCTTGATGGCGTTGGCCGTGCTTTCCGTGTCGGCCGCGACCTCTGATCGGTCTCGGAGTGAGTGCTGAGGCCATGACGCAGGCGGCGTATTACGACATCTTCAACGGCGATGCGGACGGCATCTGCGCCCTGCACCAGCTTCGCCTGGCAGAGCCTCGGGAGGCAACGCTGGTAACCGGGGTCAAACGGGATATCCGGCTTCTTGACCAGGTGGCCCAGGTGCGGGGGGCCGAACTCACCGTGCTGGATATCTCCCTGGACAGCAACAGGACGGCGTTGCTGCAACTGCTTGAGTCCTGCCGGGTTTTCTATGTGGATCACCATTATGCCGGTGATCTTCCGCACAGCCCCAACCTGATTGCCTACCTTGATCCCAGCCCCGAGGTCTGCACCGCCCTCATGGTCGATACCCTGCTGGGCGGTCGTTTCCGGGCCTGGGCCGTGGCCGCCGCCTTTGGCGACAATCTGCACGATTCGGCCCGCAAGGGTGCTGCCACCCTGCATCTGGCCGAATCCCAAGTGGAGCGGTTGCGCGAGCTGGGCGAGTTGATGAACTACAACGGTTACGGCCAGAAGGTGGCTGATCTGCATGTGCCGCCCCAGGCGCTCTATGCGGCGGTACAGCCCTATACAGACCCCCTGGCCTTTTGCGAAGAGGCGCAGATCCTTGCCCTGTTGCGCCAGGGTTTTGCCGATGATTTGCGGCGGGCCAGGACGGTGGCGCCCTTGCGGCAGACAGCCCATGGCCGGATTTTCGCCTTTCCCGCGGAAAAATGGGCCAGCCGGGTAGCCGGGGTGTTCAGCAATGAAAAGGCCAGGGAAAGGGTGGATGCGGCCCATGCCCTGCTGGTGGACAATGGCGACACCACCTTCATGGTCAGCGTGCGTGCGCCCCTTGCCCGGCGTTCCGGGGCCGACAGCCTGTGCCGCGCTTTTGCCACCGGCGGCGGCAGGGCTGCGGCGGCCGGGATCAATGCCCTGCCCGCCGGGCAGGTTGAGGATTTTTGTCAGAAATTTATCGAGGTGTTTTCCCCATGAGGTTTTCCGTGTTGCATAGAACCGTTGTTGGTTTTTCTCTCCTGTTGTCCTGGATCATCTTTCCCTGCCCGCCGGGTTGGGCCGGAGCCGGGGCGGGGGAGCCGTTGCCTCTGGCCGCCGACCTGGTTGAGGATGGTCAGGCCATTGATCTTTCCAGCCCCCGCTATCAGGAGCTTTTGCTGGAGCTGGTGACGCGGCACGGCTTCAGCCAGGAAGAGCTGGACCGGATCTTTGCCGGGGTCACCATCAAGAAACGGGTGCTGGAGCTCATGGATACCCAGTGGGAGGCCAAGCCCTATTTTGAGTATTTCCCCCGTTTCCTTACCCCGCAGTTGATCCAAGCGGGAAAGAGGCTTCTTGACGAACACCGTGAGGTGCTGGACCGGATTGAAAAAGAGCTCGGGGTCGAACGGGAGATTGTCGTGGCCATCTGGGGGATTGAAAGTAAGTTTGGCGACCATAAGGGGGCCTTCAGCATGTTTCAGACCCTCAACACCATGTTTGACGCCTACCCGCGCCGGAGCAAATTCTATCGGGCGCAGCTGATCGAATACCTTCTGCTCTGCCGGGAAAACGGGGTTGATCCGCTGGCTGTCACCGGCTCCTATGGCGGGGCCTTTGGTCAGACCCAGTTCATCCCCTCGAGTTTCCGCCTGTATGCCGTGGATTTTGACGGGGATGGCCGCCGCGATGTCTGGGAATCCGTGCCCGATGTCCTGGCCAGCATTGCCAACTATCTCCAGAGATTCGGCTGGACCTTCAAGGCCCCGGTCTACCGGGAACTGGGGAAGAAGCTGAAGGGGGAGAAGCTGGAAAAGGCCTATGCCCAAGGGCGAAAAGGCTTTGTCTCCCGCAGGGAGGTGAAAAAGATTCAGGATATCGATCTGCCGCACTCCCCGGAAAACAGGGAGCTCACCATTGTCGGCCTTGAGCTGCGGGACGGCACCATGCGGTACGTGGCAGGCTACCCGAACTTCCAGGCCATCACCAAATGGAACAACTCCAATCGCTACGCCATGGTGGCCGCGGAATTGGCGGAGAAACTCAGGGAATAGCGAGCGGTGTTGGCCCCTGCTGTCTGTTATCCGCGCCTTAGCGCTGGAAGTACCGCTCGGTTTCCACCTTGACCACCTGGGAGAGCAGCAGCAAGCCGACAATGTTGGGGATGGCCATCATTCCGTTCATCAGGTCGGAGAAATTCCAGACAAATTCCAGTTTCATCATCGCACCCACGATCACCACCGCGACGAAGATCACCCGGTAGGGAGCAATGGCGCGGCGGCCTGCCAGATATTCGATGGCCTTTTCCCCATAGTAATTCCAGCCGATCAGGGTGGAGTAGGCGAAGAGCGCCGTGGCCACGGCGACAATCACCACCCCGGCATGGCCCAGGGTCTCGCCGAAACTGGCGCTGGTCAGTTGGCCCGGCGCTACGCCTTCCAGCCAGGCGTGACTGGTCAGGATCACCATGGCGGTCATGGTGCAGACCACCAGGGTGTCGATGAAGGTCTGGGTCATGCTCACCAGCGCCTGTTTGACCGGATCGCGGGTCCGGGCGGCGGCAGCGGCAATGGGGGCCGAACCCAGGCCCGACTCATTGGAAAAGACCCCGCGGGCGATCCCGTAGCGCATGGAGGCGGCGACCACCGAGCCGGCAAAGCCGCCGGTGGCTGCGGCGGGGTTGAAGGCGTGGTAGAAAATCAGTCCGAGGGCGTGGGGGATTTCGCCGGCGTTGAGGGCCAGCACCAGAAGCGAAGCGCCGGTGTAGCCGACGATCATGAACGGCACCAAGAGCGAGGTGAATCGCCCGATGGACTTGATGCCCCCCAGAATCACCAGCCCGGTAAGGAGCATCAGCACCGTGCCGGTGAGCCAGGGTTCGATGTTGAAGGTCGAGTGGAAAATGGTGGCCACCGCATTGGCCTGGGTCATGTTGCCGATGCCGAAGGTGGCCAGGGCGGTGAACAGGGCGAAGAGCCACGCCAGTTTCGGCAACCCCGCGCCCTTGGCCAGATAGTACATGGGGCCGCCGCGCATGCCGTGTTCGCCTTTTTCCCGGTATTTTACGGCCAGCACCGCTTCCGCGTATTTGGTGGCCATCCCGACCAGCCCGGTCATCCACATCCAGAACACCGCCCCTGGCCCGCCGAGGGTGATGGCGGTGGCCACGCCGACAATGTTGCCGATCCCCACCGTTGCCGCGAGCGCTGTCATCAGCGCGGCGAAATGGCTGATGTCGCCGTCGCCGGCGTGCTCCTTGTGCCAGATCAGGCGCAGGGCGTGGGGCAGGGCGCGAAACTGCATGCCGCGCAGGATCACGGTCAGGTACAGGCCGGTCCCCACCAGGAGCGCCAGCATGGGTGGCCCCCAGACCCAACCGGACAGGGTGGAAATCAACAACTCGATGGAAGCCATGGATGCGCGCCTTGGGTGAAGGGTTTTTGGAAGAGACGTGAGTCTGCCGGTTAAAATACCTGAAAATGCGGGGGAAGCAAGGGGATACTGGAGTCTATTTGACTCGCTGGATACTCCGGCAGGGTGGGCGGGAAGCGCCAACAACAAAAAAACAGGGTCTGTCCCGAATGGCACTAGTTCAAGCGATTGCAGCATGATATCTGTTCCGGTGCGGAATCTCTCTCATTTCATAGAAAGTATGTGCAATATCAAGAGGTTCAAGAAAAACGGCAGGAACAATTAAAGTTGTTCTGATATTCAAGCCGGGGACAACATCCCCCTTGCCCCCTGTGGGGGCAAGGCATTGTAACCCCTTATAGGGGTGACCAAAGCCGGGCGCTCTGCGCCCGGATATTTACTTATGGCTCCGGCCTGTACCATATTTATAACCGGCACTGTCCGGAGAAGTTGAAAAAGCCCGCCCCCTGTAAAGGGAAGCGGGCTTTTTTGCGTGTGTCCGCTGCTGTCCGGGGGAAACATTGTCCGCGCCTATTGCTGATTGTAACACTCTAAGGTATAATACTTTAAAGTATAATAGCTGGAGTGGAGGGGCCATGCCATTCATTGATCGCGCAGCCGAGCTGAAATTTTTGGAAGAAAAATGGCTTTCGGGCACGGCGCAGCTGCTCGTTCTCTGGGGTAAGCGCCGGGTGGGCAAGACCGAGCTTGTCAAGCAGTTCATCGAGGACAAGCCGAGCGTCTATTTCATGGCCGAGAGCACCGGCGAAAAGGAGCAGCTCCAGCGCTTCTCCCTGGCCCTCGCCAGGTTTTTCAAGGAACCGCTCCTCGAAACCCGCGGTTTTTCCGCCTGGGAGGAGGTGTTTGTCTATCTCAAGGCGAAGAAGCAGCGTTTTGTCCTGGCCATTGATGAGTTCCCCTATCTGATCCAGTCCAACCCGGCCATCCCGAGCCTGTTCCAGAAAGGTTGGGACGAGCATCTGGCTGGCAGCGATATCTGCCTGATCCTCTTTGGCTCCAGCATGGCCATGATGGAAAACGAGGTGCTCGGCTACCGCTCACCCCTCTACGGGCGGCGCAGCGGCCAGTGGCTGGTGGAGCCGATGCCCTTTCGGGCGGCCGGTCTGTTTCGGGAGGACCGGCTCTTCTTGGACCGGCTCTCCCATTTTGCCGTGGCCGGGGGGATTCCGGCCTACTGGCTCCAGTTTTCACCGGAAAAGGACATCTCCCAGAATCTGCGGGACCATGTGCTCCGCAAGGGGGAGATGCTCTACGACGAGGTGGAGTTTCTTCTCCGCATGGAACTCCGGGAACCCCGCTACTATTTTGCCCTTCTCCAGGCCATTGCCCACGGGAAACGAAAAATGGGCGAGATCGTCAACGCTACCGGGCTTCCCCAGTCGCTGACCAACAAATATCTTGGGGTGCTGGCCGATCTGCGCATCGTTGAGCGGGAGGTGCCGGTGACCGAGGCAACCCCTCTCAAGAGCAAAAAAGGCTTATACCGGATCAGTGACGAGTTCTGCCGCTTCTGGTTCCGTTTTGTCCTGCCGCACCGCTCGGAGTTGGAAATGGGCCGTCTGGAGCCGGTGACCCGGACGATCATCGCCCAATTTCCTCAATATCTGGGTGACGCCTATGAGAAGGTGGCCAGGGAAACCCTTCTCGCCCGGATGGATTCCTTTTTTCCGTTCACCGCCATCGGCAGGTGGTGGGACCGGACCGAGGAAATCGATGTCGTCGCCGTGAACCAGGAAATGAACGCGATCCTGTTCTGCGAGGTCAAGGCGGTGGAGAAACCGGTTGGCGTGGACATCCTGGAGTCGCTGCGCAAGAAGGCCGGCAAGGTCCGCTGGGGCAGCGCCGCGCGGCGGGAGCAATTCTGCCTGTTCAGCAGGACAGGCTTTACCGAAGCCCTGCTGAAACGGGCACGACAAGAGAGCGTCGTGTTGTTTAAGGAGGACCGGGCCGTGCCGGTGCAGGGAAAGTAGCAGTTTATTGTTGTCGGAGCTGAAAAGGCAAGGATTGCCGAAGTGGTGGAATTGGTAGATACGCGGGCTTGAGGTGTCTGTGGGGAAGCCCATGCCGGTTTGAGTCCGGCCTTTCTCTTTTTGGGGAGAAAATCATGCGTACCGCGCAGCTTTGCGGATTAGTGGATGAATTCCGAAACTCTGACCTGAACATCCCGCTGGGATTTTCAAGAAAAAAATGAGCCTATTTCCTGATTTCGTAATTTTTTTCTTGTTTAAGCATTTTGAAGATCACACGGCATAGGTGACGTCCCTAAATGCCTCTAAATGCCTAAATGCTCCGCGTATTCAACCTCACCGACTTCAAGTCGGTGGTAGTTTAGTGCGATGTTGAAACCCTTGCCCTAAGGGCAAGGTACAGGTTCAGAGGCTATGCCCTCTGAACAACTCAGTGGTACTCCTAGGTGAGGTTGTCCCCACAACTTCAAAACTAGGAGTAGCCAAT
>JAJZSH010000152.1:0-6546 GCA_021822005.1 Deltaproteobacteria bacterium
CGATTGCTTAACACATGCAGGGCCTGGGCAATGAGTTCCTTGCCCACCCCGGTTTCTCCGGAGATCAGCACCGGCTCACTGGTATTGGCAATGGATTCCATGTACTGGAAGATGGAGCGCATGCCCTTGTTGTGGGTGGTGATCCGGCTGAAGGCCTCGGGGTGATCCAGTGTATCCTTGAGGAAATGTTCCTTGAGCAGATCGTTTTCCCGGCGCAGACGGCTGAGGTCCACGGCCCGCTGCACCCCGGCGATGAGGCGGGTTTCCTCGCTGACCTTGGTGTAGTAGTCAAAGGCGCCAAGCTTCATGCAGCGGACTGCGGTGTCCACCAGATCGAGGCCGGTGATGATGATCACCGGGATCTGCGGGTGTTCGCGCACGATCTCCGGTAGCAGCTCTTCCCCGGAGAGGTGGGGCATGGTGAGATCGAGCACGATCACCCCGATTTCTTCGCCGGCCAGGATATCCATGACCTTGCGGCTGTCGGCGCAGCAGCGGATATTGCTTAAGCCCACGGAGCGCAGGGTCAGGCTGAAGCTGTGCAGCCAGGCCTCTTCATCGTCAACCAACAGGATGGGGCTCAACGGGGAAAGCTGCTTGTCCATGGGGAAGATCCTCCTGATATTTCCGGGCCGGCGCAGGGCCAGGGGGTGTCAGTTACCCTACCCGGCTTGCGTCGTTTTGTCATCCGTCTCTTCCCGCCAGACCGGAAAGGAGATGGTCGCGGTGGTGCCCGCCTCCGGGCTTGAGCTGAAGCGCAGCCTGCCCTGGTGTTCCTTGATAATCCCGGCGGAAACCGAGAGGCCGAGGCCGGTGCCGCCGTATGACCGTTTGGTGGTGAAGAACGGGTCCGTGATCTGGTTGATGATCTCCCCGGCAATCCCCGCCCCCTGGTCGTGGACGCAAACCTCCACTTCCTCACTGTCCGCATCATAGCCTGAGGCGATGCTTATGGCGCCATCCGGGCTGGCAAGGGCCTCGCAGCTGTTCTGGATCAGGTTGATCAGCACCTGCTCCAGGCCTTGCCTGTTGCCCCGGATGGGCGGCAGGTCCGGGGCGAGGTTGGTGCTGAAATTCCTGGTGGCGTTCTTGATCTTGTTGTGGTTGAGGCGCACCGCTGCCTTGACAATCTCGTTGATCTCCACCTGTTCCATGTGGCGGGTGGTGTCCTGCCTTGCGTAATCCTTGAGATCATGGACAATGTTCCTGATGCGCCGGGCGCTTTCTTCCAGCTCCAGGAAAAGGCGGGGGATCTGTTCGCACATCTCGCTGTAGAGAAGCCCGGCAACGAGAAAATCGCCATTTTCCTGGTAGTATTCGTCGAGAATGGGCTTGGCGCTTTCCCAGGCCCTGAAGAGCATGGAGGTGTTCAGCATGGCGATGCTGTTGGGGTTGTTGATTTCATGGGCCACCCCGGAGATGAGCACGCCAAGCGAGATCATCTTGTCCGCCTGGACCAGCTGCTGCTGCTGGAGACGGGCCTCGTCCTCGGCCCGCCTGCGTTCGGTGATGTCCCGGATGATCCAGATGGAATTCCAGCGGTTCTTGATCCGGGCCTCGGAAAGCGAGAGTTCGATGGGAAATTCCGTGCCGTCCTTGCGCCTGGTGATCAGCTCGATGGTTTCGCGGATCGGTCCGTCGCTCACCGGCCTTTCTTTGACGGCGCCCTGGTGCCCGGATTCGGAGAGACGCGGGGAGATCAGAGTGTGGATCGGCTTGCCCAGGGCCTCGGCGGCGGAAAAACCGAAGATCTCGGCGGCGGCTTCGTTCCAGTAGGAGATATTGCCCCGGTGGTCCATCATGGCGATGGCGTCCTGGGCTGAGGCGGTGAGGTTTCTGAACTTGTCCTCGCTTTGCCGCAGGTCGGCTTCCGCCTCCTGCTGCCTTGTTCTGGTTATCGCATAGTGGCGGGCCAGGGTGGTGAGCTCCTCGGCCAGATTGACCACCTCCCGGGGGCCGGTCCAGTTGAACCGCACGTTTTCCTGCCCCTTGTTCAGGATGGAGTCCAGGCCGGTGAGGATCGCATCCTTGATCCGGTCGATCTTTCTGGCGATGGCGTTGGCAATGAGCGAAACGATGACGGCGATGCTGATCACGATCCAGACAATGTTGTAGATCAGGGAAAGTTTCCACTCCCTGGCCGCGCTGCGGTCCACGGGCGAACCGAGCCACAGGACCGGGGGGAGATGGTCGTTGAAGATGAGCGGCAGCCAGGTAAGGCTGTGGCCGGATGCATTCTCCCAGACAAAGGGGCTGTTGTCCGTCATGCGGGCCGCAAGACCGGGGAAGAGGGCAAGGATGTTGGCGCCGGAGGCGATGGGGTGCGCCGGGTCCAGTTCGGGAAAGTCGGCCGGGGCATGGACAATGGCGCCCGCAGGCGTTGCCCAGCAGGCCTTTTCATGGGCATCGAGGAACAGGTCTGGGGCGATGTCCATGATGACCACGCCCGCCACCGCGCCATCCGGTCCGGGAATCGGGCTCGTAAGACTGAGGCGGTTGGCGGCGGGATCGGCCTGATCCCTGGTCAGGAGCGTATCGACCTCGGACTCCTTGAGCGCCATGCCTTTCTGGAACAGAGGGGATTGCGCCGCATTCTCCTCCGGGGCATCATGGGCGACTTCCAGCAGGGAATTGGTGACCGGCGGCAGGGTACCGGTATTCCGGCGGAGGTGGACCAGCTGGTTGCCGAAGGCATCCAGCAGACGGACCCCGAGGATCACCTTTTCCGTGTTCATCTGGCCGATGAGCAGGCCCGCCAGCCGCTGGCGTTCGGCAGGGTCCATGGACGACGGGGTGAGCCCTGCGGTCATGGGGGTGGCCGCCGCCTGGATGAGGCTTTTTCGGATGCATCTCACCCTGGTATTGAGGGAAACAAAGCTGCTTTCCGCCCCCGCGGCGGTCCGTTTTTTCTCCACCGCCTCATGCTGGTTGATGTGGGAGCGGAGATTGACCCCGACCAGGGTGAGGATGGGCAGGATGCCAAGGGCAAGGAGGATGATGAAGATGATGGTCCGCAGTCTCATGGGATGCCTTGGCTAGAGGATATTGTTGCGTAACGGGCCTTGCTCTGTTTTTCCGGCGGAAAGAGGATCATTCTTCAACGGAGGGATAGTAGCATGGGAGACATTTTGATTGCAATTACCGGGGCGGATCTTGATTTTGAGCTGGCCCGGACCACCGCCACAAAAAGGGACCGGTACTCCGGGGAGGCCGGGTCGGCATAGCTGCCTTCGATCCAGCCGAGCCGTTTCTCCCGCTGGGAATAACTGGAAACCGGCCGTCCGGTGTTGTCGGAGAGAATCCAGGGCTGGTTGGGGTGTCCGGGGTGCTTGGGGTTTTCCGGCGGGGTG
Organism: Deltaproteobacteria bacterium; assembly: GCA_021822005.1. Taxonomy (GTDB): domain Bacteria; phylum Desulfobacterota; class Desulfobulbia; order Desulfobulbales; family Desulfurivibrionaceae; genus Thiovibrio. The sequence continues at coordinate 3,351 of JAJZSH010000152.1, forward strand.
GCGCCGCCCCAGAGATAAAAGACATTGAGCCAGGCATGGAGGGGCAGGGGGGCGCAGTCCGTGAGCAGCTGCGCCAACGGGTCGAAATCCACCGGGGCTGCGGCCAGATTCTCGGCCCGGGGCGCGATGTCGCTTTGGTACAGGGCGTCGGCCCGGCCCCGGACCTGCACCAGCAATGCGTCAACCCCTGCCTGCTTCGCCTCCGAACAGACCGAGGCAACCTCCGCCGGGCTGTCCAGATCGGAACGGACAACCCAGGCCGAGGTCCGCAACCGTGGGGCGCAGGCCGAGACCAGAAGCAGCAGGGCCAGGGCGGCGGGCAGGGCGCGTAAGGAAAAGGGCTGTGGGCGGGTGGTCATGTTCTTCCCTTGGGACTGTGGTCTTTTGGCATCCTGGTTGACCTTTTAACGGCAGGATGGTAATTTGCGCGACGTTTTTACGACATGGGAAAGCCATGTCGCAAGCCCTATTGTTACCGTGCCTCCCATATTATGCACCAGGAAAAAGATGATGACCGACCTGAAAAAATTTCCCGAAGGCATGCAGCCCCTGGGTGACTCCCCGTTTCCCTTTGCCTGCCACCCCGAGGTTCCCTGTTTTACCCGCTGTTGCCGGAAGCTCACCCTCTTTCTCTACCCCTACGATCTCATCCGCCTGAAAAAAAGGCTGGGGATCACCTCGGAGGAGTTTCTCAACACCTATACCGGCGTGGCCCAGGGGACCAACCCGCTCTTTCCCTCCATTGTCATGCGGATGCGGGATGAGGCGGAAGGCTCCTGCCCGTTTCTGGACCCGGAAAGGGGTTGTCTCGTCTATGAGGATCGCCCTTCCGCCTGCCGCACCTACCCCCTGGAGCGGGCCGTTGACCGCAACCCGGAACGGGGCCAGCCCAGGGCCTATTATTTCATGACCGACCACCCGTATTGCCTGGGGCATCAGGAGAAAAAGGAGTGGACGGTGAAGGACTGGCTCCGCGACCAGCAGCTGGTCTATTACAACGCCATGGACGACCTCTGGGCCGAGATGGACACCCTCTTTGCCTCAAACCCCTGGCAGGGCGAGGGCGCGGCCGGACCCAGGCAGCAGCTGGCCTTCATGGTCTGCTACAATATCGACCGCTTCCGGCAGTATGCGGCGGAGCACAACCTGCTCAACCTCTACCGGCTGGATAAATCACGCAAACGGCTCATCGAGACCGATGACGAGGCCCTGCTCACCTTCGGTTACGACTGGTTGAAGCTGGTGCTTGGCAACAGGCCCACCCTCCAGTTGAAGCGATAATGGCAACCGGTACCCCCTTGCCTTCCTGCGGGACATACTCGTGAAGACCGGACTTGCACATCTTCGCGCCTATCTTCCGGTCATCGCCTTTTTTGGCGGCTTTCTGTGGGATGCGCTCACTGTCGGCCGTTCGGTAGCGCCTTCGGATCTGTGGATTCTGTCCGGCTATCTTGCTGGCGCGGCCGGTATCCTGTGGTGGCTGGGGCATCGGCGCCACGCCCTTGCTGTGGCTGTGGCTGCGTCCGAAGGTGCCGCGCAGACCACAACCCCGCCCGCCTCTTTCCGCTCAATCTGGTGGGAACGCGCACCGCTCTTGCTGCTCCAGTTCCTGTTCGGCGGGCTTTTCAGCGCGCTTTTCATTCTCTACTTCAAAAGCTCCAGTCACTTGACCGCCGTATTCTGGTCCCTGGGCCTTGGCGGGTTGCTGGTCGCCAACGAGTTTATTGACGACAAATACCACCGTTTCACCCTTACCTGGGCCTTGTTCGGGCTCTGCGCCATGCTGCTGTTCAACTTTCTCCTGCCATTCATGGTCGGCAGCATCGGGATGGTCTGGTTTTACCTCAGCACCCTGGCTGGGGCAGGGTTCACCCACTGGCTGCGCAAGAAAACGCCGGGGTGTCCTGGGCGGGCGGCGCCGGTCTGGATCATCGCCGCCCTGCTGGCAGTGGCCTATCCCCTGGATATTATCCCTCCGGTTCCCCTGGTGAAGCGGGATATTCAGGTGGGGAGAAATTTTGCGCGTGTGGCAAACGAGTATCGCCTTACCCTGGAAAAGGCCCCCTGGTGGGTGTTCTGGCGGGGGGTATCGCACGAGGTGCATCTTGCGCCGGGCGAGCGGCTGTACTGTGTTTCCTCGGTCTTTGCCCCGGGCGGCTTAAGCACTCGCCTCTATCACCGTTGGGAGCATTACGAGGCCATGCGCGGGTGGGTGACTGTCTCCCGCATGGGTTTTGGCCTCTTCGGCGGCCGAGATGGCGGTTTTCGCGGTTACACCTACAAGCAGGATGTGGCGCCGGGGGAATGGAAAGTGCATGTGGAAACCGAAAGCGGCCGCACCGTTGTTGTCCATGCTTTCAGTGTGGTGACCGATGCGCCGCCTCAACCGGAGAGGGAGACGGTGCTGGGCTTGTGAGGGCGAGGAGCCCGGTTCTTTGCTCTCTTTTCGGGCAATTCCGTGCCGGAAATCCCGGTGACAACGCGGCGGGTTCGTGATACGCTGACAGAAACACGAATGTTATGGAGGTCTGCCATGCGATTTCCTCTTGCCGCGCTCCTTGTGCTCCTGGGCCTTGTTGCCACCCCCCCGCTTTTTGCCGCCACCGTCGAATACGACCTCACCATTGCCGGGCAGGAGGTCAATCTCACCGGCCGACCGGTTGCGGCCATGACCATCAACAACGCCATCCCCGGCCCGGTCCTGCGTTTCACCGAGGGCGACCTTGCCCGCATCCGGGTCCGTAACGCCATGGAGACGGAGACCTCGATCCACTGGCACGGGTTGCTGGTGCCGCCGGACATGGACGGCGTGCCCTTTGTCAGCTTCCCGCCCATCCGGCCCGGCGCCACCTTTACCTACGAATTCCCCCTCCGCCAGAGCGGCACCTACTGGTACCATTCCCACTCCGCTCTCCAGGAACAAAGGGGAGTCTACGGCGCCATCGTCATCGCCCCGCGCGGGAGCGCCGGGTCGCCGGTCCCGGAACAGGTGATCCTTTTTTCCGACTGGACCGACGAGGATCCCCACCAGGTGTTGCGCACCCTGAAGCGCGGCAGCGACTGGTATGCCCTGGCCAAGGGCAGCGGCCAGAGTCTGTTGGGCGCCGCGCGGCTCGGCATGCTGGGCGAATTCTTTACCCGCGAACTCCAGCGCATGCCGCCCATGGACATCGCCGATGTGGCCTACGACCGCTTT